>DATKJJ010000601.1:0-6183 GCA_035543695.1 Gemmatimonadales bacterium
TCTCCAGCACGCCATCGATCACATCCATGCTCGCTATGGTGCCGGTGCACTCCGGCAGGGAGTGCCGCTGACTGCTCGCCGCCCGGCTCTCCGTCACCAGACCACCACGACCTTGCCAAAGGTCGCATTGCCTTCGAGCACCCGATGTGCGTCTGCCAGTTGAGTCATGGGGTAGGTCCGCTCCAACACCGGCCGGAGCGCCGCCGGCTGGCCGAAGCGCGGCTCGAACAGCGGCAGCATGCGCTTTCCGAACTCCCGAACCAGCGGGATCCTCTCCTCCAATCCCCGGGTTCGCATGACCGTGCCCACGATCTCCAGCCGCTTCCGCAGCAGCGGACCCAGATCAGCAGTGGTCTGGCTCCCTGCCAGAAAGCCGAGCAGAATGAGCCGGCCCCGCGGCGCGAGCACCGCCAGGTTATCGGCCAGCGCTGGCCCACCCAGGACGTCGAACACCACGTCAACTGGCTCCCCGATTACCTCAGGAAAAGGCGTGCGACTGGTATCGATGCCCACGTCCAGCCCGTAGACCAGGGCCCGGGCCAGCTTGTCGCTGCTGCGCGAGGTGCCGATCACGGTGGCGCCGAGCTGTTTGGCAATCTGGGAGGCTGCGGTGCCCAGGCCGCTGCCCACCGCATGGATCAGCACCCGCTCACGAGGCTGCAGCCGCCCTCGCGTCACCAGCGCATCGTAGGCGGTGAGAAACGCTTCGGGAATGGCGGCCGCCTCTTGGTAGGAAACTCCCGCGGGAATCGGCAACGCTTCATCCTGGTGCACCACCACCAGCTCGGCCTGGGCCCCGCCTCCCACCAGCCCCATCACCCGGTCGCCTACCCGCCACTGAGTAACGCCCGGCCGGACCGCCTCTACCTCGCCGGCGTACTCCAGTCCCGGGATGTTGGCCGGCCAGCCCGACGGTGCAGCGTAGTGTCCCCTGCGCTGGATGATGTCCGCCCGGTTCAGCCCGGCGGCGCGCACCCGCACCCGGATGTGCTCCGGCCGAACCTCGGGTTTGGGGACCTCACCGATGGTGATGACTTCGGGCCCACCGGCCCCCTCGTAAATCGCTGCGCGCATAGAGCCCGTAACATACATCCCCATGGCTGAGACCTATTGCGACGCAGCCTCGGGGCACGAGTGGCATGGGCCCTATCACGATCGGGAGTACGGCTTCCCGCTTCAGGACGATGCTGCGCTGTTCGAGCGCCTCATGCTGGAGATCAATCAGGCGGGGCTGTCCTGGCTCACCATTCTCAAGAAACGGGAAGCCTTCCGGCGGGCCTTCGCCGGCTTTGCCCCCGAGATAGTCGCCGGGTACGGCAACGCCGATCGCAAGCGGCTGCTCAACGACAGCGGCATTGTCCGGAACCGACTGAAGATCGATGCCGCTATCACCAACGCGCAGAAGATTCTGGAGCTCCGGAAGACTCACGGCTCCTTTGCCGGCTGGCTCGCCGCCCATCATCCTCGGAGCAGAGAGGATTGGGTCAAGCTCTTCAAAGGCACCTTCCGTTTTACCGGTGGAGAGATCGTGAATGAGTTTCTGATGAGCATCGGGTATCTGCCCGGGGCCCACGCCCCCAGTTGCCCGGTGTACCAGCGCATTCTCCAGCTCCGTCCACCCTGGTCAGTCCGAGGCGAATCATGAGTCCCACCCGAATCGCCGGTCCCACCGGCACACTGGCGCTGGACGATGGTGGTCAGGGCGGCGGAGTTCCGTTTGTTCTGGTGCATTCGCTGGCCGGAACGTCCGGCCACTGGTCTCACCAGCTTCAGCATCTGCGCTCGAGCCGGCGCGCGGTGGCGTTCGACTTTCGGGCACACGGGGCGTCCGAGCCGGCCCGGAACCGTGACTATTCGATCGGCGGATTGGCCGGCGATCTCGGCGCCGTGGCTGACGGCTTGGGCCTTGGAAGGTTCGTGCTGGTGGGCCACAGTCTGGGTGGTGGAGTCGCCCTGACGTATGCCGGCGCTCACGCCGATCGGGTGGCGGGTCTGCTGCTGCTGGACCCGATCGGCGATGGCACCCAGATCGCTGCCGAACAGGCCGACTCTTTTCTCCAGGCACTCGAGGCCGATTACGACCGCGTTATCCAGGGATACTGGTCGCAGATTGCCGGACCCAACGCCGCGGTCAAGGACCGCCTGCTGGCAGATCTGCGGGCCACGCCGCGGGAGGTAGTCGAGCAGCTGTTTCGCGAGGTCATGCGATTTGATCCTCGCCCTGCATTGGCCGGTTATCGAGGCCCGATCCTGTCCGTGGTGACCCCCCACAACGATGAGCCATTCAGTCTTCATCGCGTGGGCAAAGGCTTCCCGCATCGGGTGGTTACGGACACCGGGCACTGGATTCAGCTGGATCAGCCCGAAGCAGTCAATCGGATACTGGATGAGTTTTTGACCGGCGTGAACCAACAATCGGGATAAGGCGGGGTGTGCCCGCTCACCGGCTCACGCTTTGGTTTTCCCGCTTACGACTTGTTAGAGATGTTCACCCACCTGCACGTCCATTCCCACTTCTCCTTCGGCCTCGGCGTGTCCAGCCCGGATGCGCTGGCCGAAACGGCTGCCCGGCACGGCTTCCGCGCCCTGGCCTGCACCGACAGTAACGGCGTGTACGGAGCGGTGGAGTTCCAGCGCGCCTGTTCCGCCGTCGGCATCCGGCCTATCCTCGGCGCCCACCTGGTGGCGGACGGGCAGGAGGTGGTCGCACTGCCAACCGATGAGCGCGGGTGGGGCGCATTGTGCCGGGCAATAACCCGAATTCACTGGAACAACCAATCCAGCGAAGCTCGGAGGGACGTGCCGGTGGAGGAGGGCGCGCAAGGGGTGGGGCGGAAAGGTTGTCAGGCGCGACCCGACGAACCCGGCGCGTCCCTCCGGGCGAAGCGGCTCGAGAAATTGCTGGGCGCAGTGGCAACCGACCGGGAAGGCCTGATTCTCCTGTCTCGCGATCCCGCGTTCCTCCAGCAGACCCTCCGTTTAAGTGGACCGGACAACCTCTACGCCGAGCTGCGCCCGGGCAGCCGTCGCCACGAGACCATGGCCGCTGCACGGCGACTGGGCCTGCCAGTGGTGGCCACCAACGGAGTAGTGGCCGCGGATGCCGAGGAATGGAGCCGCCACCGCCTGCTTCGCGCCATTGCGCTCAACACCACCCTCTCGGCCCTTCCGGCAGCCGAGCTCTGGCCGCAGCGGGCGTGGCTCTGCCCCGCTCCCGAGCTGGCCCGTCATTTTCCCGATTGTCCCCAGGCATTATCTGCCGCGGAGGAAATCGCCGAGCGGTGCGGCTACACCATACCGATCGGCAACCGCACGGTTCCTCCCCGCATCGCCGATACGGCGGGAGCCTTCGATCAGCTTCGGGCGTTGACGTTGGAAGGAGCCCGCCGGCGCTATCCAGCCATCACCCCCGAGCTGCAGGAGCGGCTGGATCTGGAGCTCGGGATCATCGGCCGCATGGGATTCGCCGATTATTTCCTGGTGGTCCGCGACATCGTGTATCACGGGCCGACTCATTGCGGCCGCGGGTCGGTGGCCAACTCGGTCGTGAGTTATTGCCTCGGTATTACCCACGTCGATCCGATTGCCTCCAAGCTCGTGTTCGAGCGCTTCCTCAATCTGGAGCGCCGCGACCCTCCCGACATCGATCTCGACTTTCCCTGGGATGAGCGCGACCAGGTGCTGGAGTACGTCTTTCGGCGCTATCCCCGGCTTCACTCCGCCATGGTGGCCAATCACAATTGCTTCCGGGCTCGAGCTGCGCTCCGTGAAGTGGCCAAGGTGCACGGCCGGCCGGCCGGTGAGATTCGGGAGGTCACTCGCCGCATTCCATTCTTCGAAGATGGAGAACGCCGGCTCCCAGATCTGATCGCGACGCACCCCAACTTTCACGGGCTCAACCTGACCAGCCAATGGGAGGAGTTTGCCCGGACAGCAGAGGGCCTGATCGGTCTGCCCCGGCATCTGTCGGTGCACGCCGGTGGCGTGGTTATTACCCCCACACCTCTGACGGAATACGTCCCGGTCGAGCCGGCCACCAAGAAACTGGAGTGCAATCCGGAGCTGGTGGTGCCGGTCATTCAGTTCGAGAAGGACGGCACTGAGGATGCCGGGCTGGTCAAAATCGATCTTCTGGGCAATCGCTCGCTGGCGGTCATCCGGGACGCCATCGACGCGGTCCACGGCCACACCAACCATCGGATCGACTACACCTCGTCCACTGCCGGCGATGATGAAGCCGCCAAAGCCCTGTTCCGGACCGGCCAAACGATGGGCGTGTTCTACACCGAGTCTCCCGCCTCGCGGCTGCTCTGTGCCAAGAGCCGGGCCGACACCTTCGAGCTACTGGTGCTCAACACCAGCATGATCCGGCCGGCCTCGAACAAGTACATCCAGCTCTATCTCGAGCGGCTGCGCAACCAGGCTCCCTACGAACCGCTCGATCCCTCGCTGCGGGATACGCTGGCCGATTCCTTTGGCATCATGGTTTATCAGGAAGACGTGGTGAACGTCTGCACCACCTTTGCCGGAATGTCTCCGGCCACGGGCGACGGTCTCCGCAAAGCTCTCTCCAAGAAACGTCCGGCCAAGCATCTCGGCGCCTATGCCGCGGAGTTCTTCACCGGCGCGTTGCACCTGGGCCGCGACCCGGAAGCAGCCAAGCGGGTCTGGGACATGATCATGTCATTTGCCGGATACAGCTTCTGCAAGGGCCACTCCTGCTCCTATATCCAGATTGCGCAACACTCCTGCGCGCTCCGGGCCCATCATGCGGCGGAGTTCATGGCGGCGGTGCTGGCCAATGGCGGCGGGTACTATCAGCCTTTCGCCTATGTGGCGGAGGCCATGCGGATGGGACTCAGGATTCTTCCGCCCGATATCAATGCCAGTGAGTTCCGGTGTACCGGCAAGGAGCGGGATATCCGAATCGGTCTCCAGTTTGTGAAGGGGCTCTCAGCCAACGCGGTGGAGCGAATACTCCCGGCACAGCCCTTTACCAGCATCTTCGATCTTCGCGTCCGGACCAGAATCGCGCCTGGCGATCTACGCCTCCTCATTAAGGTCGGTGCGCTCGACTCCATCGCGCAGGGCTGGACCCGGCCGATGATGTTGTGGATGGTGGATGCAGCGGGACAGCGGGGCAGCGCCGACTGGTTCGATGATCTACCGCCCGCCGTCCCCGTGCTCAAGGAGTACTCGCCCGACCGGCGGCGGCGCGAGGAGTATGCCACCCTCGGCTTCATTACCGACGCCCATCCGATGCAGCTGCACGCCGATCGGTTGCGGAAGTATCGGCTCTGCCGCAGCACCGAGCTGCACCGGCATGTGGGGAAACACGTCCTGATGGCGGGAATGCTGACCGCCGCCAAGCCGGTATCCGCAAAAACCGAAGAGCCGATGGAGTTCGCGACCTTCGATGATGGCCACGGCCTGATCGAAACGGTCCTGTTTCCCGATGTGTATCGGAAGCGCAGTCACGTGCTGTTCGATCAGGGGCCGTTCATCTTTCGGGGGAAGGTAGAGGAAGAATTCGGGGCCGTCACCCTGACGGTAACCCATCTCGACCGGCTGGATCGCTCGCTGCGGCCTAGGGACTCGAGTCCGAGCGGGCGCCAGAGATCATCGATCCCTCCTGGGCAAAGGGAACCTTCCTCTTTCCAATAGGGGTCTGAAAGATGGCCTGCCCTCGCACGGCAAAGGTATGGGTTCCGTGGCCCAGATTGCGCAAACGCTCCGGTGTGGCCTCCTGGCCCAGAGAGATGGGCAGAGCGATGGTCGAGACAGTATCCATCGCCATCGGTACGGTGCTGTCGCGTTTGGTCTCACCAACGGCCATGCCGTCGAGCCGCAGAGACAGCTCCAAGTGCTCGCTGGACAGCGGATAGTCATTGGTATTCTGCATCGCCAGGGCAACCGTCACCGGAGACCGGGCTGGTCCGGGCCGCAGCTCCAGGGTAATCTGCGACACCGTGACTACCGGGTCCTCGTAGATCCAGAGACCCAGTGGAGTGCAGCTCCCTAGAAGGAGTCCCCAGCCGAGCCGCCATGTCAGCGATCTCACCGAACATTGTTGCAAGCGTTGCACTTTCGTTAGGCGTAGCTGCGGCTTTGCATGCCTGTAGCTCTTCATCCGAGCCATCCCTACCTCAGGGTACGGGAGCGCGGCTGCAGCCGATCGCGTCC
>DATKJJ010000602.1:0-3130 GCA_035543695.1 Gemmatimonadales bacterium
CGGCTGGTGCAGATCCTGGTTCGCGAAGGGGCGCTGGTTGCCCGGGGCACGCCTTTGTTCAAAATCGACGACGCGGAGCTGAAAGCCCAGGTCGCTGAGGTCACCGCCGAGCGTGACCTGGCCCGGCAGTCGCTCACCCGCACCCGTGATCTGCTGAGCCAGAAGGCGTCATCCCAAGCCGAGCTGGAGCGGGCGGAAGCGACGATGCGAAGCAACGAAGCCCAGCTGGAGCGGCTCAAGGTGAGGCTGGAGCGGACCCTGGTGCGCGCGCCTTTCGCCGGCGTCGCTGGCCAGAGGTTCGTGAGCCTGGGCGACTACGTGAACAGCGACACGCGGCTGGTTTCCCTGCAGACCGTTACTCCCCAGCGGGCCTCCTTTCAGGTGCCCGAGCGCTACGCCGATCAGCTGAAACTGGGGCAGCGGGTGAGCTTCCGGGTTGCGGCGCTACCTGGGCGGGACTTCAGCGGGAAGGTGGATTTCGTGGATCCGATGGTGAAACTGCCCGGACGAACCATCATGGTGAAGGCGGTAGTTCCCAACCCGCGGCGCGAGCTGCAGTCGGGCATGTTCATCGAAGCCCGCCTGGCCACGGACGTACGGCCTAATGCCGTAGTGATTCCGGAAGATGCGGTGTTGCCGTTGCAGGGGGCGACCTTCGTTTGGGTGATAAACAATGGAAAGGCGACGCGGCGCCAGGTGGAGCTCGGCGTCCGTACCCCCGGGTTTGTCGAAGTCAAGAATGGTGTGGAATCGAATGACCAGGTGGTGGTCGGGGGCCAGGAGCGTCTGGCCGAGGGTGCCCCGGTGCAGGCCAAGCTGGTAGAGCGCCGCCCCGCCACTGCATCGCAGGAAGATGTCGGCGAGGCGCGGTCCAACCCCTAGAACAAGCCGCTCTTGGCCGCTGCCCAGAGTCGGGTAAGTCGGTCGAATCCGTCCTGCAATATTTCCACCTGCTGGGGGCTGGGCGAGGCGGACAGAGCGGTTTCCAGCTCTCCTACCACCCGCCCCATCTCCTGGCGTCCTCCCTTGGCGGCCTCCACTTTGATCTCCGCTAGAATCGCGGCGATCTTCCGGCGTACGCTTTCATCGTCAGGGACCTGCCACAAGTAGGTAGCGCTGTCTTGGCCGGACTTACACAGCTCGCCCAGACGGTCCATCAATGGGGGTACCTGGCGCCTGGGCGCCGGTTTTGGCTCATCGCTCATGGAGTCTCCCTGATAAGAGCATCGCGATTTGTCGTCTTCTTTCCGATCTCACTCGCCGTCGTGGCTGCTCCGGGCCCGGCAGTTCCGGCGGAGGCTCAAGCGCCGCCAGCCTCGCCGGCGCCCACTTCGGGGGAGCTTCCCCGTTTTACACTGCGGCAAATCATCCTGGGAACCAATCAAGCTGTGGTACGTCTGCCCGGGCCCTGGCTCCGCGCGGCCTCCAGTGTTCCCCCCGAATCGGTCGCCACGCGGGCGTACCGGACGGCTGTAGAACAGCTCGCGGTCGAGCCGCTGGGAGGAACCGTGCTTGCCGCCGAGCGGTCGCAGCACGTCATGGGGTTGTACCGCCGCGGGGAAATGGTGGCGGCACTCCAGAGCACTCTTGAAAGCATCCGCAGCGCTATCCCCTCGGAGAGGGTCCGGGCTCGGTTCGACCGGATCTTTCGACCCCGCGGAGGGTGGATCGTGGATCTTCATGACGCCGCATTTGCCTGGGCTCGAAGCCGCGCCTCGTCCATCACCTGGGAAGCAGCCCGCCCGGCGCTGGCAGGAACACATTGGCTGGGCTTGAACGCCGGAAAAGCAGAGCCGGAGGCCCTGCAGCGAGCGCTGTATGGTCTGGCCGTGATGGAGGCAACCGACTCGACGGCTTTTGCTGCCGCGAAGGCATCGCTCTGGCAAGCAGATTCGGCATCGGCCGCCGCGGTGCTGCTCCTGCTGAACGGCTACACTGAAGGTCAACGCTGGTACGCCGATGCGCTGGACTTCTTTCTGCGGGAGCGTTGGACTTCCGAGGAAGGAGGAAGGTCGATTCAGGACTACGTCCGACAGGAATGGCTCGCTGCGTACGGGTCCAATTTTGATGCCCCGCTTCCCCACATAGAGACCCGTTGGTTCGGCTACCCGCAGGCCGTCCCCCAATATGGGGTGCCGCCGGCACTCTTCCAACGATTGATTCATCCGGACAACTCCCCTGCGTCCCAGTGGTTACAGCAGAATGGCCAGCCCGACCTGCTCCGCACCCTGCGTTGGCTGCCTCAGGGCGACACCAACCCGGCATTGCTCCACACCCGGACCGAAACGCTTCGGCTGACCACTGTCTCCCGGCAGTCGCGGGAGAGTCTCAATGGCTTTCTCGAGCCCGATGATGCAATCGCTATCGACCCGGGCTACTCACCATTGCTGGCGCTCGGCGCCATCGTGCATGAGTGGCAACATCTTCTGTTCCGGCGCCGGCAGCTCGAGCAGTTTGCCGACTCATTGGGAGACCAGCCTCGGCCTATCCTGCGGCTGCCGGGAATCCAGCCTCACCTCGCAGAAGGCTTTGCCGAATGGAGCGCAGAGCGGATCCTCAGCCCCATCACCACGCGATGGCCCCTGTTGGGACTGGGTGAGCTGGAGAAGCGAGCCGATTTGAATCGACGGGGGCCGGACGACCAGCACGCTCTGGGATATGCCATGGTGCAAGCTCTCGCTTCCGCGCTCGGTGACCCGGCACGAGTCACTCAGGTGCTGCTCCGCCATGCCGACGACCCATCGGCTATTGCCCGGGAGCCCGCGGTCCTCAAGGCGTGGAGCAGGTACCGGGGGGCCCCGGATCGGAAACTGTCCTCTCCCGTATTCCAGGCACTCATTCCAGAGGTCACGTTTACCGTGGACAATGGTTTTCCCGAGGTTGTTACCACCCGGATCCTGGTTCCCCGCTGATGGGGCAAGCCTTTCGAACGATCGCGTTGGTGTCAGTCTTCTTGGCGCCGGGCCTGTCCGCGCAGACCACCCGGGCCGAGCGCACCGACTATCGGCAGACTTCAACCTATGCCGATGTGGTTGCATTCCTCGACTCTCTGCAGACCATAACACACGATCTCCGGCTGGGCAGCATCGCAACCAGTCCGGAGGGACGGGCCGTGCCTTACGTCATCGCA
>DATKJJ010000603.1:0-4029 GCA_035543695.1 Gemmatimonadales bacterium
CACGTCGCCTCGATCCTCGGTAGTTGGGGCCTCACGTCCCCGATCTATTTCCCTTCGCCGGCCGACCTCACCTACGGCAACGATCAGCTGCTGGGGCTGCAGCGGGAACACCCGACCCGTATCCGGGGCTACGTTGCCGTAAATCCAAACTTCGCGGAGCACGCCCAAGCCGAGATAGCGCGGTGCCTTGGTGCAGGAATGATCGGCATCAAGCTTGCGGCCAGCCGTCGAGCCAACGACTCCCTGTTGGATCCCATCTGCGAGGCAGCCCGGCGACACCGCGTGCCGGTGCTGCACCACATCTGGCAACACCGCCGACGGGACTGGCCCGGCCAGGAAGCTTCCGACGCGGTGGAGCTCTGTGAGTTAGCGGAGCGGCATCCAGAAGTGATCTTCATTTTGGCGCACATCGGGGGTGGTGGAGACTGGCAACATTCGTTGAACCGGGTGCGGGTTATGTCCAACGTGATGGTGGATCTGTCGGGAAGCGGTGTGGATGGCGGTATGCTGGAGCAATGTCTCGAGTGCGCCGGGCCGGAGCGCCTGCTGTGGGGCTGCGATCTGACCATGGATACCGGCCTTGGCAAGCTCCGATACCTGGAAAAACTGCTCGCCACTCCCGACCTGGAGCTGGTGCGATCGGGGAATGCGCTCCGGATCTTCGGTGAGCGCCTGCGATGATCACCGACGTCAACACATTCCTGGGCAACTACCCGTTTCGACGGGTCCCCGGCACATCTCCGGAGGCTTTGCTCACCGCCATGACGCGGGTTGGGATTACCGATGCCTGGGTATCCCACCTGCCAGGCCTCTGGTGGCGCCATCCGGCGGAGGGGAATCACTGGCTGTACGAGACCACCCGCCGGTTCCCCCGGTTGCGGCCGGTTCCCGCAGTCCACCCGGGCATTCCAGGCTGGGAAGCCGTGCTGGAGGAGGCGGTGCGGAACGGGGCCCCGGCGATTCGGATGGACCCCGGTCAATACGGGCTGGGGGCGACCAGTCCCCTCGCGGTCCAGCTGGTTCTTGCCAGTGCCGCGGCCGGTGTTCCGATCGTGCTCTCGGTGCGGCTGGAAGACGGCCGCCAGCGGCACCCAGCCGATACCGCTCCGGAGCTCAGCGCCGCCGCCGTCCGCACCCTGATCCGGCTGGACCGGCGGACCCGCTTGCTGGTGACGCACGCGGAGCGCAGTTTCATAGAAGAGGTACATTTCGGCAGCACCCCAGACGAGGCCAGTCGCATCTGGTGGGATACTTCCTGGGTCTGGGGACCGCCCGAGGATCATTTTCAGCAACTGCTGGCCACAATGGGTTCCGACCGGTTCGTATTCGGCACCGGTCAGCCGCTCCGCATACCTGAAGCGGCGGTCGCCAAGCTCGACCTGCTCGAGCTTGAGCTGGAAGCCCGTCGGGCCATAGAGTCCGGCAACGTCCGCTCCCTGATCACGACAAGGGGTCTCGCTTCATGAATTCACCGGCTCGGCGACAACATTCCCGGATCTCCTTCTCGGCGTCGGGGCCGCAGCTCCAGACCAGCGGCAAGACCTATGAGATCGTTGATCTGTCGTCCGGGGGCGTCCGCTTCCGCACGGCAGGGAGGGGAGCTCCGGTCAAGGAAGGTGAGCCGATTCGAGCCATCATCCAGTTCCGCCCTGACAAGGCGATAGAGGTGCGCGGGAAAGTGCTTCGGGTGGTGAATGGCCAGGTTGCTGCGAGGCTGGATACCGGGGTTCCGCTGCAGACGATTCTGGAGGAGCGGTATTACCCGCCACGTCCTCGTACGGGTATGGTGTGGTAATGCCGCGCGACGCCACACCCGGAGATTCCGCACGCGAATTCTACCGCATCGCGTATCCGGCCAAGGCCAGGCCCCGGCTCCACGTGTCCGGGTTCGATTTCGAGGTGCTCGACCTCTCCGAACGCGGAATCCGCTTCCGCCTCGGCGAGGCGATGGCGCCGGAGCCGGGACATCAGCTTCGCGGCACCGTGCGGTTCATCCGTGGGGTCAGCGCCGAGGTTGGAGGGACGATCCTCCGGGTCCGTGACGGCCAGGTAGCGGCAGTTCTGGAGGAGGGAGTCCCCGCCAGCGTCATCCGAGCAGAACAACGCTTCCTGCTCGAGAACGCCCGCCGCTTCACAACGTGAGCCAGCAGTTCGATGTCGCGGTCGTCGGGCTGGGCGCGATGGGAAGCGCGGCCCTGCTCGATCTCGCGCGCCGCGGCGTCCGCGCAGTCGGCTTCGATCGATTTCACCCGCCACACACCCTCGGATCTACCCACGGCCGGTCCCGCATCATCCGCCAGGCTTACTTCGAGGACCCGGTCTACGTTCCGCTGGTCAGGCGGGCCTACGAGCGCTGGGACCTGCTGACCAGTGAGACCGGGGTCCCGGTATTCCAGCGGACCGGTGGTCTCATGCTGGGGCCGCGCGATGGAGTTCTGGTGGGTGGATCGAGGCTCAGCGCGATGACCCATCAGGTGCCCTTCGAGGAGCTGGATGCGGCGGCGATCGGCAAACGTTTTCCCGATCTCCGGCCCGACCCGGACACGGTGGCGATTCTCGAGCCTCATGCGGGAATGCTCGATCCTGAGGCATCGGTCGCGGCCATGCTGGGGCGCGCGACTCAACTCGGCGCCGCCGTTCATTTCAGCACCGTCGTGAATGGCTGGACCGCTGGAAGCTCGAGTGTCACTCTGGAAACAACAGCCGGTCGGTTCGAAGCCGGCGCGGTCATTCTCGCCGCGGGATCGTGGCTGGGAGAGCTGATCGGCGGCTCGCTTCCGTTGAGCGTGGAGCGGCAGATCATGTTCTGGTTCGATCCGCTGACGGGGATGCCGCGAATCTCACCCGAGCGGCTGCCGGTCTTCATCTGGGAATGGGCGACCGATCGGCTGTTTTATGGTTTCCCGGACGTGGGAGAAGGACTCAAGGTCGCCCGGCACCATGAAGGGGCGGGGACTACTCCTGCCGCGGTCGACCGAGGTGTCAGTCCGGAAGAGATGGCGGATGCCCGTTCGTTGCTGGAGCGGTTCATCCCGGCTGCGGCGGGAGCATTCCGCTCCGCCGCCGTCTGCCTCTACACCAACACCCCGGACTCTCACTTCGTACTCGGACCCCTGGCCTCCGACCCTCGGGTGATCGTGGTGAGTGCCTGCTCCGGGCACGGTTTCAAGTTCGCCAGCGCCATCGGTGAACTCGCGGCCGACCTCGCGACCATCGGCTCCACTAGCTTTGATCTCTCCGTCTTCAGCCCCGAGCGATTCACCCGGACATGAACGTGCCGATTCGGAATGGCCTTGGAGTCTCACTTTGCGCTGTTGCTCTCGCCTGTGGTCAGGCACCGCAGACGGTGCCCGCAACAGCACCGGTCGCCTCGAACATAGGGGCGTACGCCGACTCGCTGTTTCGCGCCTACGGCGACAGCAACGGTCCCGGGGCCAGTGTGATCGTGTTGCAGCGGGGCCAGGTCGTCTTCCGCAAGAGCTATGGCGAGGCGAGTCTCGAGGAAGGCAGGGCTGCTACTCCGACGACCAACTACCGGCTCGCCTCCGTCACCAAGGAATTCACCGCCATGGCGACGTTGCTGGTGGCACAGGATGGCGGCCTCAGTCTGGATGACTCGATATCAAGGTTCTTCCCGGAGCTACCGCCCAAGCTGCACGCGATAACAGTTCGCAACCTGCTCACGCACACCTCCGGCCTGCTGGACTACGAAGACTTCGTTCCCGACACCCAGACGGTTCAGGTTCACGACTCGGATGTGCTGAGACTGCTCACCATTCACGATTCAGTCCTTTTCCAGCCGGGCGAGCGCTGGCAGTACTCCAACTCGGGGTACTCGATGCTCGCCTTGATCGTGCAAAAGCAGTCGGGGAAGCGATTCGCCGACTTCCTCGCCGAGCGAATCTTCCGGCCGCTGGGCATGACGCGCACGGTGGCGTTCGAGGAGGGGATCTCTGCGGTTTCCGAGCGGGCTTACGGCTACTCACGGCGCGAGGGGAGCGCTGGCTGGACCCGGACCGACCAGAGCAA
>DATKJJ010000604.1:0-2193 GCA_035543695.1 Gemmatimonadales bacterium
GGGACTTCGTACACGGCGCACCGGTCCTGATCGGCGTCATCTGCAGCATCATGATCAGCAGTATCGGCAGCGCCGCGGGTGCCGCCATCGAGGCTCGAGGAAAGATGTGGCGCGGTCTGGCGTTGAACCTGTCCTGGGGACTGGTCTTGATCGCCATCGTCTGGTTTACGGCCGGTCAGTATGGTGCCCGTTCGCTTGCCTTCGGATCGGCTATTGCGTACATGGTGCTCAGTTTGTGGGGCTTCCTCTACGTACGGGAGGATCTCCCGCCCGGAATGTTGCCCCGGCTCTTCCTGACCCTGATCTTCATTCTCTGCCTCACCATCGCCTGCGTGGCGCTGCCGTCGAGCAGGCGGGCCATCGCTGCGGCACCAGTTGCGCTGCTCACCGGGTTTCTAACGCTGCAGCTGTTCGTAGATCGATCGGTCAGGCAGAACCTGTTCGCCCGGGTGAGGTCACAGCTTCGGCGCGGCAGCGCTCGCTCATCGGCGGAAGGCCGGAGAACGCCCGAGCACCTATGAGTGCCATTCAGTACCCCTGTCCCGCCTGTGAGACCCCCGCAGAGCCGGAAGCTGTAGAGCTGGCGGGATACCGGATGTATCGGTGTCCGCAGTGCGGACTACGGTTCACGCCGGAAGCGTTCGACCGGACCGTGGACTACGACCGGGTGTACCAAAGCGCGGAATACGAAAGCGATCAGGTGCAGGCTGTTCACGAGCTGGACGCACACGAGCTCGGCCAACATCCAACGTACCGGGCATTCTTCGAGCAGGTGCGGCATTCGCCGGAAGCCAGGCTGCTGGACGTCGGATGCGGTGTGGGGCGGTTTGGCCTGGCAGCGCACGCCCGTGGGTGGGACGTAACCGGGGTTGATGTCTCGGAGCTGGCAATCGCGACCGGCCAAGCGCTGGCCCCGTTTCCCATGCGGGTCGCCAACATCGAAGACCTGGCAGAGGATGGTGAGCGATTCGAGGTGATCACCGCCTTCGAAGTGCTGGAGCACTTGAGCTCGCCGGTGGAGTTTCTGCGGGAGACCCAGCGACTCTTGAAGCCGGGCGGACAGGCCTTCTTCACGGTGCCGAACTGGAACTGCCGCACGGTGCAGACCAGCAGCCGGCCCGACTGGCTGCCGCCAATTCACCTCCTCTACTTCAGCGAGCCGGCTCTTCGTCGCACCGGCGAGCTGGCAGCGTTCAGCCGGGTCAGCACAGGCACCATTCGGGCCGATCCGCTGCCGGCCGCTGCCGCTTCCAGGCTGCGCTGGCTCGCCCGGAGGATGCTGCTCCGGCCGCGCGAGCCTCTGGGGCTATGGCTCCACGGCTGGCTTTCCCAGTAGCCGTAATGGACAAGCAGACCCGGATCGCCCTGGTTGCCTACGCAATGCACTGCGGCGGGATGGAGTCGTTCCTGCTGCGGCTCGGGGGGTACCTTCGGGATCATGGTTATGAGGTGGAGCTCATCACCACGCTCGAGCCAGGCGAGTGGTTTGATCGCAGCGCGGAAGTGGGTGTTCCCGCCTACCATGTTGCGGGCTACCGCCGCTCCGGACCATTCAACCCACTGCAACACACGCGGCGAGTGAGCGCACGGCTTCGCGAGGGCAAGTACAATCTCATCCTCCTGAACCATTCGCGGCACGCTCAAGCGGGATTGGGCCGGCTGCCTGACGATGTCGTGGCCATTCCCATTCTCCACAACGACAACGAGGAGATCTACCGGGTTGGCTGCGGGAATCCGGGGGCTTGGAACGTGGCGGTGGCGGTGAGTCCCAAGGTGGCAAGCACTGCTCAGCGCCGGGAATCGGCTCGCCCAATCCTGGAAATAACCTCGGGCGTGGAGCTGCCGGACGCAGCTCAGTGGCTCGCGCGACGAGGCTGGAGCACGCCGCTGGAGCTGATCTTCATTGGCCGGCTCGATCATGGCCAGAAGGGCGTGCTCTGGTTGCCCGATATTTATCGGACCTGTCTCCAGCGCGGTATCGACTGCAGACTGACGATTGTGGGAGATGGACCGGATGCTCAGCAACTCCGTCGGCGTCTCTCCGAGCTTGGCCTGCTGGAGCGCACCCGGTTCCTCCAGGGGTTGACCCATCACCAGGTGTACGATTTGCTGCTCGACGCACACGTTCTGTTGATGCCCTCATTCTACGAGGGACTGCCCATCGCACTGCTGGAGAGTATGGCCTGTGGCTGC
>DATKJJ010000605.1:0-4349 GCA_035543695.1 Gemmatimonadales bacterium
TTCAGCTTCCGCATCCGGTCTGAGGCGTTGGCTATGGTGAAAGACTTGATGTTCAACTGGGGAGTCACTTCCGCCCACTCGAGCGGCATGGAAACGGGGGCTCCGGGCAGCGGCCGCGCGCTGAACGGCGCCACGATGAGACGGCCGGCACCGTTCTGCAGGTAATCGAGATACACCTTGCCTTCGCGCCGAGAGACCTGACGAGCCAGGGTCGCTATCTCAGGGAGCTCCGCGGCAATGAGTCGGGCCAGCAGCTCACCCAGCGTGCGCGCATGATCGTGCAGGCACTGGCCCGCGAGCGGGATCATCAGGTGGAGGCCTGAGGAGCCGCTGGTCTTGACCAAACAGGGCAGCCCGATCTCCTGGCACAGCGCGTGTGCCACTTCCGCTACCGTGACCACATCGGTGAACGGGGCGCCCTTGGGGTCCAGATCGAGCACACACCAATCAGGATGCTGGATATCGGCGGTTCTGCTGCTCCACACATGGAGAGGGATAGTGCCGAGGTTTACCAGGTACAGCAGGGAGGCTTCGTCGTCACACACGAAATGATCGATCTCACGCGCCGCCTGCTCGCTCCACCGCCGTTCGGTTCGGACCCACTCGGGAACAAAGCGCGGAGCATCCACTTGAAAGAAGGACTTCCCGGCAATCCCGTCGGGAAACCGGGTGAGGACCACGGGACGGTCGATGAGATACGGCAAAATCCATTGGGACACACTGCGGTAGTACTCGATCAGATCTCCCTTGGTGTACCCTTCCTCCGGCCAGAAGGTCTTTTTCAGATTGGTGAATTGGGTCTCGCTTGCGGCTGCCGATTCACTCCGCTCCTGGTTCCCCGTGGTCTTCGCCCGAGTGGGTTCGGCCGCTACGTCCCCGCGTTCCCGCGTCCCGCCTTCCGCACTTACGCACTCCTCCGGCCTCTTGTCTTCGCGGAAGCGGAGAAACACCGGTTGCCGGAGCAGCCCTTCCTCGGTGCGTTCGGTATACTCCACCTCACAGACGAGTCGAGGTTCTACCCACCTGGTACCGTCGCCTTGAGGCAACGGCCCCGAGCAAGGGGCTTCTCCGAGAAGGAGCGACTGCAGCGTTTGCCGGATTTCGGCCAGCTGCGTCTCGCTAAAGCCGCTGCCGGCCCGGCCGCTATACCGCAGCTCTCCATTGTGGTAGGAGCCCAGGTGCAAGGCGCCGAATCCACTCCGACTCCCCTTGGGCTCGGTGAACCCTACCACCACGAAATCCTCGGTGCGCCGGGTTCTGACTTTTATCCAAACGGGGGATCTGCCGCTCTTGTACGGCGAATCACCACGCTTAGCCACGATCCCTTCGAGCCCGAGCTTCTGAACCTGCTGGTAGAGGACAATGCCATCGTCTTCGAAGTGATCCAGGTAGCGGATGACGCCGGCCAGCGGTGCTACGCGTTGGAGCAGCCGTTTTCTGGTGGACAAAGGCAGCCCACGGAGATCGAAGCCATCGAAAGCCAGCAGATCGAAGGCGTAAAACGTCACGGGGCAGTCCACCGCCGCGTGCCGAATATCGAGTGCTCTCCGAAGCTGTGCGCGTTGCTGCAGACGCTGAAAGTTCGGGCGACCTTGTTCGTCCAGTGCCACCAGCTCGCCGTCGAGCAGCACTCGCTCGAATGGCAGCGCCTTGAGGGCCTGCACAATCTCCGGGAAGCAGGCCGACAGGTCGTTGCCATTCCGCGACAATACCCGCGAAGTCTGGTCTCGAGACGCCAGTGTCCGATAGCCGTCCAGCTTGAGCTCGAAGAGCCATCCCGGCGCGTTGAACGGCTTCTCTTGCGCTTCCGCCAGCATGGGACGAAGCGTGGCGGCATCCACCGCTCGCTGGGGTACGCTCAGACCCGAGAGCTCAGCCCTGATCTCCTGGGCCGGCGTTCTCCCCGCCTTGAGATCCTCGACGGTGAGACCGGAGAGAACGGACTGCTCGGAGAGACCTCCCGCAGAAGGGGTGTATCCGTCGCGCTCCTTGATGAAGAGCCACTCGTTCTCCCCCTTCTTCAGCTTTACCAGGGTCCACACCCCTCGGAGCTTGATTCCCTGGAGCTCGAACAGGAGCTTGCCTTTGGCGAGGCCCTCAATCGGATCCTCGAGCGGAACCCACCGCCCCCGGTCCCACACAATCACCGCACCAGCCCCGTAGTTGCCCTCTGGAATGAGCCCCTCGAAATCCCCGTACTCCAGGGGATGATCCTCCACCAGGACGGCAAGCCGCTTGTCGGCTGAATCGTAGGACGGGCCCTTCGGCACCGCCCAGGAGCGGAGAACCCCTTCCATCTCCAATCGCAGGTCGTAGTGCAGCCGGCGAGCAGCGTGCTTATGAACCACGAACACTCCCCCGGCTTCCAACCGTTCACCCACGGAACCTGACGGCTCCGGCGTACGGTCGAGCGAACGCTTGGCCCGGTAGGGTGAAAGGCGATCAGGTGACGAAGGCATCGAGGAAAGTTAAGAGACTCGCCGCGCGATGCGTGATGCGCCGGCGCGACATGTCGAATGTAGATGATCTCGGCAACTGTCTGAGAGTCAACTAGTTCACTGCACGGTTCAAGGGCCGCTCCTTGCGGGCTCCCGATTTGCAGCGTATATGGGTGCCAATGCCTCCCAGATCAATCGGAAACGCCACCATCTCCTTCGGGCTGGTCTCTGTCCCGGTGTCGCTGTATTCCGCCAGCGAGTCGTCAGCGACGGTCAGCTTTAACATGCTGCACAAGTCATGTGGTACCCGGCTGAAGCAGCAGTACATCTGTCCCAAAGACGGCGGCGTTATCGAACGGGATGAGATCACCAAGGGCTACGAGTTTGCCAAGGGCCAGTACGTCACCTTCACGCCCGAGGAGATCAAGGCCCTCGACGAGAAGGCCACCAATTCCATCGACATCGCCGAGTTCGTGCCGCTCAATGCCGTGGACCGGATGTACCTCGACAAGGTCTACTATCTCGGACCCGACAAAGGCGGAGACCGGGCATACCGGCTGCTGGGCGAGGCGCTGAAGGCGACGGGCCGCGCGGCTCTCGGTCAGTACTCCGCTCGAGGCAAGCAGCACCTGGTGCTCGTTCGTCCGCTGGACGGAGTGCTGGTAATGGAGCAGCTGCACTACGCCGCCGAACTGAAGCCGGTTGCCGAAGTTCCCCACCCGGAGACCCCGGTTAAAGAAGCGGAGCTCGCGCTGGCACGGCAGCTGATCGAGCAGTCTTCTACCGACGAATTCCGGCCGGAGAATTATCACGACACGGTGCGGGAGCGCGTGCTCGAGGCAATTCAGAGCAAGGTCGAGGGCCAGGAGATCACGGCAGACGCGGCCCCGCCCGAGACCAAGATCATCGACTTGATGGATGCATTGAAGGCCAGTCTGGCCAAGAAGGGCGCCAGCACAGATGAAATGAAGCCCGCCAAGCGGGCTCCCTCCAAGTCCGACGACTCGGAAGCCGCTCCCAGGAAGAGGAAGGCAGGAGGACGGGGGTAGTTCTCCAGCGAGCCGGAGTGTCGTAAATTGTTGGCTCATGGAGTCCTTCTCCACTCGCGATGTGGCCCGGTTGTTGGGCCTGTCCGAGACTCAAGTTCGGTCCCAGGCTCGGGCGGGGTTCCTCACTCTCGAGCGCGGCCCCCGCAACGGCTACCGCTTCTCCTTTCAAGATCTTGTGCTTCTCCGCACCGCCCGAGAGCTGGCGCAGGCGAGAATCCCACTGCACCGGATCCGCACCGCGCTGTGCGGACTTGCCCGCGACCTTCCCAGCGGCAGGTCTCTCAGCGAAATACGGATCGTGGCTGATGGCGACAATGTCCTGGTTCACGAGGGCGGAACCGCCTGGAATCCGGAATCCGGTCAGGTCCAAATCGACTTCGCCGGATCGGCTCCGAAGGTCCCGGCCGCACATGCTGCCAAGTCTTTGCCGCCTCACTCCCGAGCCAGGCACCAGGCTCCGGACGCATGGGAGTTGTTCGATGTAGCTCTGGAGCTCGAGGTCAGCGACCCGGCGGCGGCCCTCCGGACCTATGCCCAAGCGTTGACGCAGAATCCGGATCTCTCCGACGCGCATGTGAACCTCGGTCGGCTGCTGCAGCTGGCCGGCCGCACCGACGAGGCACTCGAGCATTACCTCTCAGCTATTCGGGCCGGAAGTACCGATCCCACGGCCCCGTTCAATCTGGGCACCGCGCTGGAGGAGCTGGGTCGCTGGCGCGATGCTCTGGCCGCCTACCAGCAGGCTATCGACACCGACGCCAGCTTTGCGGATGCCCACTTCAACCTGGCTCGCCTCTACGACCAGCTCGGCCGCCGGGCTGAAGCCATTCGGCATCTGCGGGCGTATAAGCGGCTGGTGGAG
>DATKJJ010000606.1:0-3712 GCA_035543695.1 Gemmatimonadales bacterium
ACGATCGATCCCTTGACCGGGCTACCCAACCGGCGCGGCTTCGACGAGGCCTTCAGGTTGATTACCGCGGGACAGGGTGCGCTGCTCTATGCCGACCTGGATCGGTTCAAGAGCCTGAACGACACCCTCGGTCATCCTGCCGGCGATGCGGCGCTGGTTCACTTTGCCCGGATCATCCGGGAACAGATCCGCACCGGCGATGTGGCGGCCCGCATTGGAGGTGAGGAGTTCGCCGTGTGGCTGCCGGATACCGACCTCGAGCTCGGCGCCCGGATTGCCGAACGGATTCGTCTGAAACTGGGCAGTATTTCGTGGGACTGGCAGGGCCGGGTGTGGCCGCTCAGCGCCTCATTCGGGGTGGCTGCCTGTCCCGAGACCAGCAGCAGTCCCCACAACCTGCCGGCGCAAGCCGACTCGGCGCTGTACCAGGCCAAGCGGAGCGGACGGAACCGAGTCGAGCGGGCGGGGCGGTAGGGCGGACGGTCAGTGGTGTCGGGCGGTCGGACGGTCGGACGACCATCAACCCCTGCCTGAGCCCAACACGCTAAACTCTTGTCCACAAGAAAGATATAGCGCTGACTTCTAGCTGTGTCAGGTCGTCTGACCGCCTGACCGTCCGACCGTCTGCCTACCATCCGTCCGGCCCACCCCCTATTATTCCATCACCCGGGGGCGACTGGCTTCGACGGGTTTGGTGAAGGAATTGTAGCGTGCCCAGGTCCAGGTTCCTGGTAAAACTGTCTGGAATGATTCAACTGCCAATACTGAAATGGCACTGGCTGCGTAAGCTGAGCTAACGCTCGCTTATGCTCCTTCGGCCGATGGAGCCCGCCTGGGGCGCCGCCTGCCGAATCGCAAATCCGGGCTGGCTGGGGGCGTCGCTCCGGCGCACTCGGCGAGATTTCAGGAGATAGGCTTTGGAGAGGTCGGCTCGACAGCGCTCCGAAGTGACGGCAAGAAGTCGAGCCTACGCACGTAGACGCGGTTCTGGAAGCTTACTCGGACCAGGGTTCGATTCCCTGCGCCTCCATCATCAAAAGGGACTCTCGACTGAGAGTCCCTTTTACTTTTCTCCCGCCGTACTATCTCCGAAAGTATCCAGTCACCCGTCCGGCTCGGTCGACCTTCCTGATCGGAATCCGCAGCACATCGCTTCCGAGCGGGAACCGGTGCTGCCGACCGCCCAGGGCCCTGAGGCTCAGTGTCAGGGAGTACGGGTCGGCCCCAACCGTGTTCACGACGTATCCCTGATCGGCCAGGGAAGCCACGGTGACAACGCTCAGGGGATTCTCTCCCAGGTCCACAAACCCGGTCATGAGCTCGTTGATGAAGACGGACTCTCGCCAGTGACCATCCGCCGTGCCTTCTCCGCCGGTGTTCTCGACCGGGACCTTGGCGCCGGTATAGGCGTTGCCCCCGACTTGATTGAACGCCGTGATTGCCTGGGCACCAGTGAAATGCGGATCAGTACCGGTTGCAGGCGGCAAGGATGGATCGGCCAGGAGGTTCATCGTAGGCCAGAGACTCCCGAAGCCAAGCACATGACCCATTTCGTGCAGGATCAGCGCCTGCAGCAGTCCCGCGTCCTCGATGTTCGCCAGGTCGGCGTTGTCGAAGATCATGGCTCCCACGACGCTGAGATTATTGGAATTCCGGATGAAACAGGGGCCGGCCGACCCGAGTACTCCGCCCGGCCCATCGATGTGCTCGAGCGTCACGAAGATCAGCAGGTCGTCTATGGTCTGATTCAGTGCCGGCGAGCCGGGGCCACAGTCTTCCGCCTGGGTCTGGAGCGGAATATTCTCGACGTCGCCGGTGACCAGGCTCTCCCAGCGCTCCGCGGCGTCGGTGAACGCCTGGCGCTGGGTGTTCGTTGCCGAGCCGAGGAACTGGACCTGGATGTCGAAAGAGCTGGTTCCTGTGGCCGTGAAGGTCACCGGGTTACCCGAGATTCCGGCGCCGGCCGCTGTGGCGGTGAGAACGTTGGAGCCTTTGCTGCCCGGACTCCAGCCGCCCACCTGGGCAATGCCGCTGTTGTCCGTGGCAACCACAGCCGGGGTCACCTGTCCCCGCCCGGAAGTCACCTGGAAGGTGACATCGACGCCCGGCACGGGATTGTGGTTTGCATCCGTCACCAGGACCGAGGGTGGTGTCGGCACCGGCTGACCTGCCACCACGGTCTGCCCATCGCCCTGACTCTTTTCCACCTGGGACGGTGTCTGGGATACGGTGATCGCCGCAACGGCGTGGACTGAACCCGCAGTGGCGGTGACCTCAGCGGACCCACTGCCGGCTGCGGTGACGGCACCGCTGGATGAGACGCTCGCCACGGCCGGGGCGCTGGTGGTCCAGGTGACTGTCGCCTCCGCGATCGGGTTTCCCTGCTGATCGGTGACGGTTGGCGACAGTTGCTGGGTCTGGCCGATGGCGCTAAATGTGAGCGACGGTGGAGCGAGAGTGATGTTCGCCGGACCGTTGGGCTCGGTGCCGCTCCCGCATCCTGAGAGCAAGACCAGGGCATACAGCGTTGCCGTGTACCCAGCGAACGCTCTCCGGCAAAGCCACACCATCGTAAACTCCGGGTTGAAAAACAGTGGGAAGAAAGTCACTGCAGGGTGGTGGATAGTATGGGTTGAACGTACGTTGGGGTCGGCTCGGGCGCCAGAGAGTTCAACCAGAGACAGCTTCGATCACAGGATCAGCATGAGCGCCGTCACATTCCGTCCGCCAGCAACCCGTTCCGTGTCCGACATTCGGGCTTCGTTTCCCGCTCTGGAACGACGCCACCGGGGTGTCCCAGTGGCGTATTTCGACGGACCGGGCGGCACCCAGGTGCCCCGGGATGTCGTGAGTGCCATGGAGTCTTATCTGTTCCATCATAACGCCAACACTCACTGGCCCTATCCTACCAGCGAAGAGACCGACGCGCTGCTCCGGGCAGCCCGCGAGGCCCTGGCGGATTTCCTTGGTGCCGACGCTACCGAGATCGCGTTCGGGGCCAATATGACGACGCTCACTTTTCACCTGGCACGCGCGTTGGGACGATCCTGGGGGCCAGGCGATACCATTGTGGTAACCGAGCTCGACCATCACGCCAACATTGCACCCTGGCGAGCCTTGGAGCGCGATCGGGGAGTGACAGTTGCCACCGTCCCGATGCTTCCCCAAACCGGTCAGCTTGATTGGGCTCGGCTGGAAGCTCTCATGGGGAATGGTCCGCGGTTGCTCGCCATTGGCGGCGCTTCGAACGCGCTCGGTACTGTGAATGATGTCGCCCGCGCGTCTGCCCTGGCCCGGGACGCGGGAGCACTTACCTTCATCGACGCAGTGCATCTGGCTCCTCACGAGCCGGTGGACGTACGCCGCATCGGGTGCGACTTCCTGGTCTGTTCCGCGTACAAGTTCTATGGACCACATATCGGCATTCTGTACGCTCGCGAGGCTGTCCTGGCCGGGCTCGACGTGCCCAAGCTGCTGCCCGCTCCCGACACGGTACCGGAGCGGATCGAGACGGGAACCCTGAATCACGAGGGGATTGTCGGCGCGGCCGCGGCCGTGGATTTTCTGGCCGCGCTCAGTCCCGGAGAGTCTCGCAGACCCCGGCTGAGGCAAACCTTTGCCGGGTTGCGCGAAAGGGGCGAGCTGTTGCTGCGGCGGCTCTGGAGCGGCCTCGAGTCTGTTGACGGCGTGACCCTGTATGGGCCGAGACCGG
>DATKJJ010000607.1:0-5241 GCA_035543695.1 Gemmatimonadales bacterium
GCGGCGATGCGCTCCAGCCCCGCTCCGGTATCCACCGATGGCTTGGGCAGTGGGGTGAAGGTGCCGTCGGCCGAACGATCGTACTGCATGAAGACGAGGTTCCAGATTTCCAGGAAGCGCCCCTCCTCAGCCAGACGCTCAAAGTCAGCCTGAGCAATGACGCCCTGCCCAGCTGCTCCGCCGCCCCGCTGCCCCGCCAGATCCACGTAGATCTCCGAGCACGGGCCGCAGGGACCGGTATCGCCCATCTGCCAGAAGTTGTCCTTGTCGCCCAGGCCATAGATTCGATGGTCGGGCAAGCCAGAGATCTCGCGCCAGAGTGCCCGCGCCTCATGATCTGTGTGGTGGACGGTGACCCAAAGTCGCTCGGGAGCGATGCCCAGGAAGGTTGGGCTGGTGACGAACTCCCAGGCGTAGGCGATGGCATCGCGCTTGAAGTAGTCGCCGAAGGAGAAATTCCCCAACATCTCGAAAAAGGTGTGATGCCTCTTGGTGTGCCCGACCTGCTCGAGGTCGTTGTGCTTCCCTCCAGCCCGGACACACTTCTGACAGGTGGTGGCCCGGAGGTAGTCACGCTGTTCCTGGCCCAGAAAGACGCGCTTGAACTGGACCATGCCGGCGTTGGTGAACAGCAGCGTGGGGTCGTCGGCCGGGACCAGTGACGAAGAAGGCACCTCACGGTGCCCCTTGGAAATGAAGAAGTCGAGGAAAAGACGACGGATTGTGCCGGAGTTCATCCGGAAAATATAGGAGGGGGGGCAATTCGTTGCGAGTCAGAAGTCACGGCGAAACCACCCGATCCACCAGTTCCGTAATATCTCGTCCGCTGAACCCTCGGCGCGCCAGATATGCCACCAACCGGCGGCGTTTGGTTTGGCGAGGGAGCGGGCCAAGCTGAGCCGCGCGCTTCCGGGCGAGCGCGAGGGGGACCGTAGAGCGGTCGCTGCCCTCGGGCCAATGGCCGTTGACAGCACGATCGATTACGGCCCGCTCCACACCCATAGCCAGGAGATCTCGGACCAACCGCGCCGGTCCACGCCCGCGAGCAGCGCGGCTTTCGACGTAGCTCTGGGCAAAGGCGGCATCGTCCAGCAGGCCGAGCTGCGCCACGCGCTCCAGAGCAATCTCGACGGCGGGCCGCGGGTGTCCCTTGCGCTGCAGCCGGCGACCGAGATCGCCCCGGGCAAATGATCGCCCTTCCAGGGCGCGCAAGGCGGTTCGGAAGGCCGCCTCGACATCGGCTGCCGCACTGAGCCGCTCCTGGAGCTGATCGTCGAGCTCCCCACCGACTGTGAGGTTTTCTGCGGTTACGACCTGACGAGGGACCGCGCCAAACCGCACGCCATCGATCTCAATCCGCACCGCATCCGGGCGCCGCGGATCGGGATCGAGAGCCGTTATTCGGGTTACGGCATTCACCTAATCGTCCGAGTCATCGCCGGTGCCAGCGCCGGCTCCAACTCCGACGGGTGCGCGCATGCCCAGGAGCTCTTTGACCTTGCCTTCCACCTCGGTCAGAAGCACCGGATTGTCGCGCAGGAACAGCTTGGCGTTTTCCCGGCCCTGCCCGATGCGCTGATCGCCGTAGGAGTACCAGGCGCCCGACTTCTGAATGATGCCGGCCTCAGAGGCGAGGTCCACCAACAGCGACGTGTGACTGATGCCCTCATCGAACATCACGTCGAACTCGGCCTGGCGGAATGGCGGTGCGACCTTGTTCTTGACCACTTTAACCCTGACGTGATTGCCAATGACGGTCTCCCGCTCCTTGACCGGTCCGATGCGGCGAATGTCGAGCCGGAGCGAGGCGTAGAACTTGAGCGCCTTGCCACCGGTGGTGGTCTCCGGATTGCCGAACATGACCCCGATCTTCTCCCGCAACTGATTGATGAACACGACCGCGCAGTTGGAGCGATTGATGGCGCCGGCGAGCTTCCGGAGAGCCTGGCTCATGAGACGGGCCTGAAGTCCCATGTGACTATCGCCCATTTCACCCTCGATTTCTGCCTTGGGCACCAGAGCGGCAACGGAGTCGATGACCACCAGATCAACCGCCCCGGACCGGACCAGGATTTCGACGATCTCGAGCGCCTGCTCACCGGTATCCGGCTGGGAGACCAGCAGGTTCTCGATGTCCACGCCCAGCTTCTTGGCGTACTCGATGTCCAGCGCGTGCTCCGCGTCGACGTAGGCGGCTACCCCGCCCGTCTTCTGAACGTTGGCGGCAAGGTGGAGTGTGAGAGTGGTTTTGCCCGAGGACTCCGGTCCATAGATCTCGGTGATGCGGCCACGGGGAATTCCACCGACCCCGGTGGCAGCATCCAGATTGATGGCCCCGGTAGAAATGGCGGCCACTTTGACCCGCGGAGTATCCGCGCCCATCCGCATGATGGCTCCCTTGCCGAGCTGCTTCTCGATTTGGGAGATGGCGAGTCCGAGTGCCTTGCGGCGATCGGCCTCGAGCCGGCTTTCGTCAGGAGCAGCAGCCATTCTTATCCTCGATTAGAAAGTGACCGATTTTGCTACACTCGGTAGCGGATCCCAACCTAATACCGAAAGCAAACCGAAGCAATCCTCAAATGACCGGATTCACGCCACTAGTACGCCCAGAGCCTGCTGAGCCGCCACGCATCTGGAACATGCTCGACCGAGTGTTTGCCGCCGGATCCCACCTTCACCAGCAGCACATCGAACCGATATTCATCCCCCAGGCGACCATGCCGGAGAAGCCAACCATTGGCCACCCGGGCGATGTCTCGCTGCTTCCGAGCGCTTACCGCCTCGAGCCCGCTCCCGTAAGTGCTGGACCGCCGGGTTTTCACTTCGACAAAGGCCACCATCCGACCCTTCCGGACGACCAGATCGATATCGTGATGACCCAAGCGGAAGCGGTGCGCCTCGACCGACCAACCGCACGAGGTGAGGAATGCGATGGCGAGACGCTCGCCTTCCACCCCGAGCAGATGGCGCTCATCTTCCCATTCGCTGACTGGAACGAACCGGCGGGTTGCGCTCATGCAGCACAGTATGCTCCCCCGGCAGGAAAGAGAGATCGCTCTGCTGCGATACGGGGCAGGAAAGTGCGATTTGGTCTAGCCGTGGCATCGGGCTTCACGCCCCGGTGACATGGCGCCTGAAGACCTCTCCTGCAAAGTTGGTAGGGTACAGCCTGCCATAGTCCGACTCTAACCGCCCCGAGCCTCAGGGCATTCCCGGGTTTCCCCTATCGGGAGAGATCGCCACAGTGAAGACCACCGGGTTGGCGCTCGTCGATTATGCCATCATCGCCGTCTACTTCCTCTTCGTGCTTGGAGTAGGCTGGCTGGTCCGTCGCTCCGTCCACACCAGCAAGGACTTCTTCGAGGCGGGGCGTCGCACCCCTGCCTGGGTTGCAGGACTGGCATTCGTGTCGGCCAATCTGGGTGCCCAGGAGGTCATTGGGATGGGTGCCTCGGGTGCCAAGTACGGCATTGCCACGGCGCACTTCTACTGGGTAGGCGCCATTCCGGCGATGGTTTTCGTCGCCCTCTTCATGATGCCGTTCTACTACGGATCCCGAGCCCGCAGTGTCCCCGAGTACCTGCGCCTTCGCTTCGATGAGAAAACGAGGGCCTTCAATGCCGGGTCCTTCGCCGTGATGACGGTGTTTTCCTCGGGCGTCTCCATGTACGCCATGGGCAAACTCTTCAACCTGCTGCTCGGCTGGGACATGGACGCCAGCATGCTGGCCGCGGCGGGCGTGGTGCTGGCGTATACCACTCTGGGCGGGCTCACCAGCGCCATCTACAACGAGGTGCTTCAGTTCTGTCTTATTGTGGCCGGACTGCTTCCGCTGGTCTTCTTAGGGCTGCGGGATGTCGGCGGGTGGGACGGGCTCACCGCCAAGCTGGCCCATGCCGCAACGGCCCAGGGCTACCCGCCGGGCGCCTACACCGAGGCCTGGAGACATCTCGGAGACCCCTCGCAGAATCCGGTAGGAGTGGAGTGGCTCGGCCTGGTGATGGGTCTGGGATTTGTCCTCTCCTTCGGCTACTGGTGCACCGACTTCCTGGTGGTCCAGCGTGCCATGGCCGCAGACTCGGTCACCGCCGCGCGGAGAACCCCGTTGATTGCGGCGGTTCCCAAGATGCTGTTTCCAGCGCTGGTGATTCTGCCCGGCATGATCGCATTTGCCCTCACGGCGTCGGGCGGCGCCTTGATTCCACCCAAGCTCACCGCGGCGCTCCAGCCCCTGCTCGACGCGCACGGGCGCCAGGTGCTCGACTACGACCTGGCCACCCCATCCATGTTGCTGCACTACTTCCCCAACGGCATGCTGGGCCTGGGTCTCACGGCGCTGTTGGCGTCATTCATGTCCGGGATGGCGGGCAATGTGACCGCATTCAACACCGTGTGGACCTACGACATTTACCAGAGCTACATCCGCCGCGGCGCCTCCGATGCGCACTATCTCTGGGTGGGTCGGGTGGCGACCGTGGGTGGCGTGCTGCTCTCGATTGGAGCGGCCTACGTGGCACGCTCGTTCAACAACATCATGGACGTGCTGCAGCTGGTCTTCGCTTTCGTCAACGCGCCGCTGTTCGCCACGTTTGCGTTGGGCATGTTCTGGCGGCGCACCACCGGCCATGGCGCCTTCGTGGGACTGGTTTCCGGCACGCTGGCGGCCGCCATTCGTCACGGACTCACGCTGCCTGCGGGCGCGGTTCCTGGGGTCAAGGGTGGGTACTTTGGGATACTCCATGTCTTTCCCAGCGAGCTGGCGCAGACCTTCTGGACCGCTATCGCCGCGTTTACCACCTGTGCTGTGGTGACCACGCTGGTCACCCTGGTAACGCGACCCCGGCCCGATGCCGAGCTGCGGGGCCTGGTATACTCCTTGACGCCGCGGGCGGGCAGTACGGACGCGCAGCTGACCTGGTATCATCGGCCCGCGGTGCTGGCCGCGTTTGTCCTGGGCGCCACGCTGGTTCTCAACCTGATTTTCTGGTGAGCAGCGTCGAAACCTGAAAACATCGGAGGAGAGTGAGTATGCCGCTTGACGTGCGACTGCCGATCAGCGGTCTGTTTCTGTCGGTAGGTGTTCTGCTCCTGGTCTATGGAGCAGGGGTCGAGGGGGTGGGGACGAGCGCGGGAAAGCTGAATACCCTTTGGGGTGCGGTCATGCTGATCTTCGGCGTGGTGCTCGGCTACTACGGGGTGCGGACTGAGCGGCGCTCTCGGGAGATCGCAAAAAACACCCCG
>DATKJJ010000608.1:0-2687 GCA_035543695.1 Gemmatimonadales bacterium
ATCTCCTACGGCGCCAAGCTGTGGGCCGGTACCATGCCCGAATCCGGCATAGGATCTCAGGCCGCTATTGCGGCCGCGGCCTTGCCGGGCTTTGTCTACCCCTCGGATGTGGAGCCCAGCACCCGCTGGTTCGGACCCGACGCTGACGTCATCCCCCTCACGATGGATTCGCAGGGCCGGATGCAGGTGCCAACCAGTTCCGCCGGCTATTTGTTGATCCAGGAACGGTTTGACGCCGCCGCCCGGCTGCTCGCGGTCACCGAGCCTCCGTGACGTGCCATACAGCCGAGGCCTCGGCTGCATGGCATGTTGGACCGTCCCCTCACTGGAGACGAGTATGGGCATCGGCGATATGGTGCGCCGGCTGGCGGGATGGTGTTGTCTCGGCATGGTGGCCGTGTTCGTGCTACTGGGCTACTACTTCGGCAACATTCGCTTCGCCCCGCTGGCCGGCGGATTTCTGATTCTGTCGGCTGTCTTCCTGATCGAGCTGGCTCCCGAGCACGCTGAGAAGAATGGGATTCACCCGGGAACAGATCCGAGAGTCGATCGAACGCGCAGGTGACGAGCACTGGCAGGCCCTGATCCGTCACCACGAGGATGCGTATCCGGCCAGCCGCCCCACACCAGGCGATGTGGCCCGAGCCGAGGCGGAGCGGCTGAATGCCCTTGGCCTGGGTGACAATGCCAATCTGAAGCTGATCGAGAGCCGGGTCGAGCGGCTCCCGTCCACCGTCCGAATCACCCACGTCTTCGAAGACCGCAGCAAAGGCACTCGCTTCGAGACCGAGCCCTTCTCCGGCTACGACTGAGGCTGGTTAGCTTTCCCGGCAATGGCCGGGTACACCTTCCATCTCATCCCGCATACCCATTGGGACCGGGAGTGGTACCTCCCGCAATCCACGTTTCTTGCCCGCCTGGTTCCCGCTTTCGATGACCTGCTCGACCGGCTCCCCTCGGAGTCCGGCTCCACCTTCCTGCTCGACGGACAGACCGTTCTCCTCGAGGACTATCTCAGGGTCCGACCCGACCGCGAAGCCGCCATCGTGGAGCTGGTGCGCTCCGGACGGCTTCAGGTAGGTCCCTGGTACGTTCTAGCCGACGAGTTCATTCCCTCGGCAGAATCGCTGATTCGCAATCTGCTCGCCGGACAGGCGGACGCTGCCCGGTTCGGTGGCCGCAGTGATGTGCTCTACTCGCCCGACGCGTTCGGACACCCGGGAATCTGGCCTCAGCTGGCCGGCGAGTTCGGCATCCGGTTTGGAGTGCTCTGGCGCGGGCTGGGCGGCGAGCCCGGCCAGGAGCGCGATCTGTATCGCTGGCGCGGTCCGGACGGGCGCGAGGTGCTGCTCTATCATCTGCCGCCCGATGGCTATGAGATCGGTGCCGCGCTTCCCGCAGACCCTGAGCGGCTGCCCCGGGTGTGGTCTCGCATCCGCTCCACGCTGGTCGAGCGTGCGGCCAGCCACCAGGTCGCCATCTTCGTCGGCGCGGACCATCATGCCGCGCACCCGGAGATCCTGAAGCTGCAGCGTCTGCTGGGCGAGCTCGAGCCGGGAAGCCAGTTTCGCGTCTCGCGACTGCAGGAGTACTTCCTGGCCGCCGCTGCCGAGTCAGCGTCCGTGCCGGTGCTTGCGGGCGAGCTGCGTTGGTCCTACGGCTACACCTGGACGCTTCAGGGTGTTCACGGCACCCGCGCCCCGCTCAAGCGGCTCCACTCGCTGGTCGAGCTTGCCTTGAGCGGAAACGCCGATCCGCTGGCCGCATTGGCGGAGACTTATCGCGGCGGCGACCGGCGGCCGCTCTTGAACCATGCATGGCGGCTGCTGCTCCAGAGCGAGTTCCACGACTCGATCGGCGGCTGCACCAGCGATCAGGTGGCGCGACAGGTGGGCCTGCGGCTGGAGGACGCCGGAGACCTCGCGTCCGAGATAGCCCGCACCAGCCTCAACGAGCTGGTGGGCAACGATCCCGATCGGGTACGAGACCAGCCGGAGCTGGCCGAACCCCAGCTGGTGCTCTGGAATCCAGTCCCCCGGCCGCGATCGGGCGTTGTCATTGCCGATCTCACCTGGTTCGAGCGCGATGTGCTGGTTGGACCACCGGGGGATAGTGTCCCTCGAACCGGCCCGGGAGCCCGGCCATTTCATCTGGTGGGAAATGACGCCTCACTTCCGGTCCAGTGGCTGGGGCGCAAACGCGGCTCCGAGCGACTCGATGCGGCCCGGCATTATCCCGACCAGGATGAGGTCGACTGTACCCGAGTGGCCTTTCAGCCTCAGGTCATCAAGGGAATGGGCTTCGGTGTCTACGGACGGGGGCCCGGGTCAAAATCGGTGGAAGGCGGCGCCTGGCTTCGGGGCCGTTCCATGGGGAACGAGCTGCTGGAGATCCGGGTCGGCACCGGGGGCGCAATTACCCTGGTCGACCGGCGTACGCGGCAGCTGTACCAGGACGTGTTGAGCCTGGAGTCCAGCGGCGACGTGGGAGACACCTACACCTATGCACCTCCGAGTCCGGACCGAACCGTTCGGGCTCGAGGCAATATGGCGCTCAGCCCTCTGGCTGATGGGCCGCTGGTCGCGGCGTTGGAGCTGCGCTGGGCCCTAAGCCGCGGATCCGGCAGAGGAAAAACACCCGAGGGTGTTGAAGTGCGGGTGACGCTATCGCTCCACGCGGGAAGTCCT
>DATKJJ010000609.1:0-6654 GCA_035543695.1 Gemmatimonadales bacterium
GGCGATGAACTCAAGTGGTGCTCCGCTCACAGGATGGCGGAATGCCAGAGCGGCCGCGTGCAGTGCCTGCCGGGGAGTGGTTCGGTCGAGGAGCTCAGCTTGGCGGCGCTGCGCGCCGGAAATTCGACGGCTCCCGCCTCCGCTGTAAACCGGATCGCCGACCACCGGGTGTCCCACATGCTCCAGATGCACTCGGATCTGATGAGTTCGGCCGGTGTGCAGCTCCAGCCGCAGCAAATCGACCACATCGAAGCGGGCCACCACGAAAGCGTCGGTCCGGGCAGCGCGGCCGCCCGCTACGATCGCCATGCGCTTTCGATCTTGGGCGTGCCGCCCCACGGGAGCCTCGATGACGAGAGGACTGGAGTCGAGGTGCCCCCAGGACAGGGCGGCGTAGGTCCGGCGGACCCGTCGGGCGGCAATGGCGGCCCCAAGCCGTCGGTGGGTCAGATCAGTCTTGGCGATCAGCATCAGACCTGAGGTGTCACGATCCAGCCGATGAACGATGCCTGGCCGGCCCTCGGCGCCTCCCGCCAAGGTCGTCCCCCGTGCGACCAGCGCGTTGACGAGCGTATCGTCCCAATGGCCCGGAGCCGGGTGCACCACCAGGCCGGCGGGCTTGTCGATCACTGCCAGGTGCTCGTCTTCGAAGATGATGTTGAGGGGGATGGCCCGGGGCTGAAGAGCCCGTGGAGGTTCGGATTCAGGCAGGCGCACGCTCACGGTCTCACCCCGGGAGAGCAGCCGCGACGCCCGGGCGGCTTTACCCTCGATGCTGACCCGCTTGGCGGCAATGAGCCGGGCTGCCTGGGTTCTGGAGAGTCCGAGTTGATCGCTGAGGAAGCGATCCAAACGCTCGGTTTGAGAGCCGAGAACAGTAAAAGAGATTTCTGAGCCAGACTCGAAGTGCGGCCCCGGGGGCGGCTGCTCCCTCCCGGCCTTCCCGCTTCCCTTCTTCTCCCCTGACTTCACATCACCGAAGCCGATTCCGGCTCCGGCCGGCGGGCATCTTCTCGCCAGAGCGAGATTGCCAGGGCGATGGCCCCGCAGCTTACCGCAATGTCGGCCACGTTGAAGGTCGGCCACCGCAGCGCGCCAACGCCGACATCGAGAAAATCGACCACGCCCCTCGAGCTCCGCACCCGGTCGATGAGATTTCCCACCGCACCGCCGGCCACCAGGCCAAGGGCGAGCTGCCGGAAGCGGTCGCCTACGGGACTGGTGCGCGACATCCGCGCTAGCACGAAGACGGCAACCAGCGCCACCGTAAAGAAGATCCAGCGGGAGTATGGACCAACATGAAGGCCGAATGCCGCGCCCTGATTGTACACCAGGCGCAGCTGAAACCAGTCGCCAAAAACCGAAATGCCCGGCGTGCGGAGCAGCGTGGCCTCGGCGATCAGTTTGGTGATCAGGTCGAGCACCACCGTCCCCACCGCGGCACCGATGAAGACCCGCCGCTCCGGACCGACCATCAGAGGATCAGCGGCGTTTGCCATCTTCCTCTTTCTCCTTGCAGGTGATGCAGAGCCGGGCATGGGGCAAGGCGTCCAGGCGTTCGAAGTTGATCTCCTGGCCGCACTGCTGGCAGTGGCCGAATTTCTCGGGACTGCCATAGAGCCGCCGCAGCGCCTCATTCACATGCCAGAGATACCGGCCCTCCTGCGAAGCAAAGAGGAACTGCTTCTCCCGCTCCATCGCGTCGGTTCCCTGATCCGCCATGTGGAAGGAATAGGAAGAGAGATCGCCGTCGGAAGACTGGAGCGTGGCATTGAAGGACTCGTCGTAGTACCCCAGCTCCTTCATGACGCGGGCGCGCTCCTCCATGAGGCGCTTCTCGAGATGGCTCAGCTGTTTCTTATTCATCACTCGTCCATGGTTGAGGGCCGGCTGCAGTCCGACCGTCCTGATATCGTTGTACTCCCACCACCGCCCCATTTCCATCCAGCTCCACGCGCTGCTCCAGGTCCGGCGCTGGCGCCCGTGCAGCCACTTCCAGACCTCGGGCCAGGGTTTCTTCGCTGATGAAGCTCGCATGCGCGCGCACAGCCTCCAGCACCGCTGCATCGCCGTCGATCCAGAGCGCTATGCGGTCGGTATAACTGTAGCCCGCCTCCTTCCGTATTCGCTGCACCCGGTTCACCACCTCGCGGGCCAGGCCCTCCAGCCGGAGCTGCTCATCGAGCCGGGGGTCGAGGGCGGCAACGAACGCCCCATTGCTTTGCACCAGCCAGTCGCTGGCCACCTCCCGCTCGACGGCAACGTCTTCGGGGAGATAGGTGACCGGTCCACCCTCCAGGTCCAGCGTAGCCGGGCTGCCGGCTTCCAGGCCCCGGAGCTGAACCGGAGTGAGCGTTGCCGCCGCCGCGGCCACCGCCGGGGTGCGCTTGCCATAGCGCTTCCCCAGCGTGCGAAAGTTTGGCTTCGGCCTGAGCCGCACCAGATCGGTGTCCGACGCAACCACCTCGATCTCCTTCACATTCACCTCGAGCCGCAGCAGCTCGAGCAGCTCCTGCAATGTCGGGCCCCGGACCGCACCGGGAACCGCCACCTGCATCCGGCCCAGCGGCTGCCGCACCCGGATGTTGCGCTCTTCGCGGGCCGAACGGGCCAGTGACGCGAGCCGGCGCACCGCATCCATGGCTGCCTCCAGATCGGGCGCTGCCCTCCCCCGCGGTACCGGAAACCCGGCGAGGTGGACGGATGTTCCCGCGAGGGCGCGGTGCAGCCAATCGCTCATGAAGGGTGCCGCCGGCGCCAGGAGCTTGGAGACGGTGGACAGAGCCTCGTGCAGGGTGGCGAGCGCGGCCGGGTCGGCGGTGGAATCGGGCGCCCAGAAGCGTGCCCGGTTGACCCGCACGTACCACTGGGAGACGTCGTCGACCACGAAGTCCATGATCGCCCGCACACCGGCGGTCACGTCGTAACGTTCCCAGGCTCCGGCCACCGCCTCGACCGTCGCATCGAGCCGGCTGAGGAGCCAGCGATCGACCAATGGCCGCTCGGCCGCCTCCGGCGCCTGCGAAGGAGTCCAATCTCCGGCATAGCCGGCGAAAAAGGTGTAGCTGTTCTTCAACGCATTGAAGAACTTTCCCGCCACTTCTGGGATGGTCCGCGGATCGAAGCGTTTGGGCAGCCAGACCTGGCTCGAGGCGAGCAGATAGAGCCGGATGGTGTCGGCGCCGTACTGTTCGATCATCGCCCAGGGATCGACGACGTTCCCCTTGCTCTTTGACATCTTCTGGCCTTCGGGGTCGAGCACCAGCTCGTTCACCACCACGTGGCGGTAGGCGAGGCTGTCGAACGCAGCCGTGGCGATGGCCAGCAGCGAGTAAAACCAGCCACGGGTTTGATCCACGCCCTCGCAGATGAAATCGGCCGGGAAGTGGCGCTCGAACTCGGCCTTGTGCTCGAAAGGATAGTGCCACTGGGCGTAGGGCATTGATCCGGAGTCGAACCAGGTATCGATAACTTCAGGGGTGCGCCGCATGATGCCTCCGCAGCGGCACGCCCAGCCGTATCCGTCGATAAACGGCTTGTGCGGGTCGAAGTCGGCCGGCAGAGCCTTTCCCCAATGCTCGGCCAGCTCGGCGTAGCTTCCGATCACCTCGACATGGGACGAATCCTGATCGCACACCCAAATCGGCAGCGGAGTGCCCCAATAGCGGTCACGCGACAGGGCCCAGTCTACGTTGTTTTCCAGCCACTCGCCGAAGCGACCGGCGCCGACTTCCGGCGGATGCCAGTCCACCTGCCGGTTGAGCTCCAGCATCCGCGCCTTCACCGCCGAGGTCCGCACGAACCAGGAATCCCGGGCGTAGTAGATCAACGGACTGGAGCATCGCCAGCAGTGGGGGTAGGTGTGGGTGTGTGGCTGCGTAAGATGCCAGCGCCCCTCCTGCTTGAGGCGCTGGATGATGAGATCGTTGGTCTCTCGCGCGGTGACCAGCCGGCCTTCGATCTCAGGCCAGCTGGTGCCCACGAAGGTTCCGTCAGGAGCTACCGGGCGCACCAGCGCCAGACCGTGCTCGACGCCGGCCTGGAAATCGTCGGCGCCGAATGCCGGAGCGAGGTGGACCAGACCGGAGCCGTCGTCCGCAGTCACGAAGTCGGCGCCGATGATCACCCGGGCGGCACGATCCTCCGGAAGAGGAACCACCTCGAGTGGGCGACGATACCGCTGCCCGATGAGCTCACGCCCCGAGAACGTGCGCCGCGCACCCAACTCTCTGAAGCTGCGCGCGCCACGCTGGGTGCCGCTCGGGAGATCCGCCCTGGCGGTCGCGAGGATTATCCGACGGTCCCCCACCGCGTACTCTCCGTATTCCAGATCGGGACGGACAGCTACCGCCACGTTGGACAGCAGCGTCCACGGCGTAGTGGTCCAAACCAGGAGCTCGCGCTGAGGATCGTCCTGGAGGGGAAATGTGACATACACCGAGTTGGTGGTGACCGTCTCGTAGCCGAGGGCCAGCTCGTGACTCGAAAGAACGGTGCCACAACGGGGACAGTACGGCAGCACCCGGTGGCCGCGGGATAGCAGGCTTCGCTGGTGCAATCGCTGCAGCAACCACCAGACAGTCTCCATATACTGGTTGCTGCAGGTGATGTAGGGATGCTCGTAATCGAGCCAGTAGCCGATTCGATCGGAGAGACTCTCCCACTCCGTCTGATACTTGAAGACGCTCTTCCGGGCCCGGGCGTTGAATTCCTCCACCCCAAAGCGCTCGATGTCTTTCTTTCCCGAGAGCTTCAGCTCCTTCTCCACCTCGATCTCCACCGGCAGTCCGTGGGTGTCCCACCCGGCGATACGGGTGACGGATTCTCCCCGCATGGAGTGGAACCGGCACACCAGATCCTTGATCGTCCGGGAAAACACGTGATGGATGCCGGGCCGGCCATTGGCGGTGGGTGGCCCCTCATAAAACACAAAAGGACTGCCGTCCCGCCCCGCGTCCATCGTCTGCTGGAAGAGTTTCTCCTCCTTCCACAGCGCGAGCTGGCGTTGCTCCAAATCGTTGGGGCTGAGATCGGGCCAGGCCGGAAATGCCATCAGGGCAAGCGCTCCACCAGGCGCGCGATGAGCCGGGTCAGCGAGGGCTCCGCCCGCTTGGCGGTGTCGATGATGCGCTCGATGTTGGCCGGCTCCAGCGCGTCGGGCAGGCACTGATCGGTAATGATCGAGATCCCGACCGTGCGCATGCCCGCATGCGACGCCACGATCACCTCGGGTACGGTGGACATTCCCACCACATCAGCCCCCATGGCTCTCAGCATCCGGTACTCGGCGCGGGTCTCCAGATTCGGTCCCGGCACGGCCACGTAGACTCCTTCGCGCAGCCTGATCCCGAGATCCGCCGCCAGCGTACGGGTCAACACCCGAAGCTCGGCGTCATAAGGGTCCGACATGTCGGGAAACCTGGGGCCCAGCCTGTCGTCATTGGCGCCGATCAGCGGGTTATCGCCCAGCAGATTGATGTGATCGCTGAGCAGGACCAGGTCACCCGGCCGCCAGAGCGGGTTCATTCCCCCGCACGCGTTGGATACCACCAGCGTTTGTGCCCCAAGCGCCCGCATCACCCGGACGGGAAAGGTCACCTCAGCCAGGCCGTAGCCCTCGTAGCGGTGAAACCGCCCCTGCATCGCCACTACCGGCCGTTTTCCCATTCGGCCGAGCAGCAGACGGCCGGCGTGCGATTCCACGGTGGACAGCGGAAAGCCCGGGAGCGACTCGTAGGGAATCGACGCGTCCACCGAGATCTCATCGGCCAGACCGCCCAGGCCGGTGCCGAGAATGATTCCGACCTCCGGCTCGAGCCGGGTGCGCCCGCGCACCACAGCGGCGGCCTCCTGGATCCGGTCGAACAACAGCCCCGCAGCGGTCAAAGCGCTTTCCCGGGAATTGTTTCAGCAGTGGAGTCGGATATCTCGGGCCGGACTCGGCGCTGCATCCCGTCCACCTCTCCGAGATGGCGCTCCAGAAGGGTGCGGAAGCTGGCCACATAGGCGGTGAATTGACGGGCCACTCCGTCGGCGCGCTCCCGGACCAGCGCCTCCTCCTGGCGGGCCCGTTCCAGAATTCGCTCGGCTTCTGCCCTGGCTTCCCGCAGCACCAGCTCTGCCTCACGCTCCGCCTGTTCCCGGCTGTCCACCCGGAGCTGTTGCGCCGCCACCAGTGCTTCGTTCATCGCACGTTCCCGGTCCCGGTAGGCCCGCAGCTGTTCCTGCACCCCTCGCAGGCGCTCTTCGTGCTGAGACCGATCGCGCAGCAGTCGCTCCAGCTCCTCGGAGATGGCCAGCTTGAATTCATCGACCTGCGCCCGATCGTAGCCTCGAAGCGTGCGGGCAAACTCCTGAGACCGGACATCCAGCGGCGTCAGGTGAAACGCGTGATCGTCGCTCATGTCATCCGCTCCCCAAACAGAACGGTTCCCAGCCGGATCATCGTTGCACCCTCCTCGACCGCTACCTGGTAGTCGCCCGACATCCCCATCGAGAGCTCCGGCAACGCGTGCCCGGAGCGCTCGGCCGCATCCCGCAATTCGCGCAGCTGGCGAAAGGTCTGACGTTGCTCACCGATGTCGGCGCTGAGCGCGCTCATGGTCATCAGGCCCAGCACCTCGATCCGTTCCAGAGCGCGCATCTCGTCCAGTA
>DATKJJ010000610.1:0-2948 GCA_035543695.1 Gemmatimonadales bacterium
GACGCGTTGCTGGGAGAGCAGGCGGGACATACCTCCCTCACCCGAGGCTTCACTGGAAGACTGGCCCGAGGCATCCACAACCGGCTGCTGGAGCAGCTGAACCAGAGCGGAGCCGAGGTCCTGCCCTATCCGCTGCAACGAGCGCTGGTTCGAAATGTCGCGACGGCAGCCGAGGCCGCCGGCCGTTCGGATCTGGTGCCGCTGTGGGCGGGACAGAGCGCACCGCTCTTGCGCTTTACGGACGTCCAGGAGCTCCTGAATTCCTTGATCGAGCAAGTGACGGAGGTCCTGAGTTCGTATCGGACTTGAACGCACCTCGTTGGTCGCCGTCACGGTCCGTTGCCAGCTCGACCACGGCCGCCCGCCAGATCGCGGGAAGGTGTAGCCGGAGGCCGCGACCGGCCAGGGTCGCTCCCGTGGCTGGGGCGAGCCGGCGGCCGTCCACGGTGATGTCGTAGGTCGCTCGAGGGAGGAGCCCGCGGAGTCGCAGCGTCACCGATGCTGAGCTTCGCGCCAGACGATAGGCAGTGATGACAGCCCCTCGACCGTCGGGCTGAACGTACTCGAGCGCCGTCCAGCCGGTGGGGGCATTGCGCCGGGGCGCCGGCGTCAGATGGTAGACATCGGCACCGGCAATACTTCCCCGAATCCGCTTGTATAGTGCGACGTTGTCCGCCACGCGCTTTCGCACCGCGGCGCTCCACTCCGGGATCCGGCCCGAGATCCCGAACTGTCCGTTCATCGGAACCCGCAGCATGAAGTCCCACCAACCCGACGGCTTGGCCGGGTTGACTACGCCGCTGTCCGCATCGCCCACCATCCAGTGGTTGCAGACCTCAGCCGCGAACTGGACCGTGCAGCCGTATCCCAGCGCGACTGATGCAATGGGGTCCACCACGTCGGACAACCAGGCGGTATGGGTGTGCGCCATGACGCCGAGATCGAGCCGGAGCCCGCCGCTGGAGCAGTTCTCCACCACCAGATCGGGATGCGCCGCGCGGATGCTGTCGAGCCAGGCGTAGTAGGCCGTCAGATGATCGTGGAGTCGGCGGCCGGATTGCCCGCTCCGCGCCGGGTCGAACCGGTCGCCCACATCGATGTTGTAGTCGATCTTGATCCAGTCGAGTCGGTACCGGCTGACCAGGCGCTCGACTGTGGCAGTTGCCCACTGGCGCACGGCCGCATTGGCGAAGTCGAGCTGGCAGCGATTTGCGGTGATCCACGGCTTGCCGTCGTATGGCAGGCACCATTCGGGATGTTCGTGGAAGAGACGAGACTCGATTCCGGCGTTCTCGATCTCTACCCAGAGCCCGAATTTCATGCCCTTCTGGTGAACGTGATTGGCCAACTCCTCCAGGCCCCGGGGGAACTTCCGGGGATCGGGCTGGTAGTCGCCCAGGGTCCGCTCCCAATCACCGCTGCCGTACCAGCCGGAGTCGAGCACGTAGACCTCGGCACCTGCCGTGGCTGCTGCATCGGCTGCCTGGATGGTGTTGGTGATATCGACCTTGGGGCCGAGCGGAAACCAGGTATTGAACTGCACCAGCGGCGGTTGATTGGTTCTCACCCGGGGCACCAGGTAGCTGCGCTGATAGCGATGCATCTGGTTCGCCGCGTCGTCCAGGTCGCCGGCCGATGCGGTGAAGACGGCGCGGGGCAAGGTGATGGTGTCTCCCGGGGCAAGGGTCACCGGCCCGCCGAAGTCGTTGTGCATGCCGAGCGACATCCGGACCGGCTGGTCCCGAAGCGGTGCTGCGCCGGTGCCAGGTTTGCGCTCGACTTCCATCCACCAGTTCCCCGACCAGGCCAGCTCGGCGATGTACTCGATTCCCAGGGTGCGGTTTCGAAGCGAAAGCCAGGGCACGTAGCCGTTGGTCGAGCGCCCTCGGGTCTGCTCGAAGCGCCGGGCTCCGGCGGCCAGAGTCTCGGTGGCCAGCTGCCGCTCCTGGCCCCAGCTTCCCCAGAGATAGCGCAGGGTGTAGTCCCCGCCGGGGAGCTCCCAGCTCATGCTGGGCAGTCGCGCGATCGGCAGGGGACTGCTGCCTCGATTGGTGAGCTTGATCTCGCGGGAGAACACTCCGCTTTCTCCCCATGCGGCATAGCGCACCTCCAGCTGGAGGGGGAGGCTCGCGTGGATGAAATGGAGCCGGAGCTCTGCCAGACCGGGTGCGATCAGGACGGTGGAATCGGAGAGAAGCCGGAGAGATGTGGGCTCGAGCGACTGGCCGGCCGCGACGCCGGTCAGGTCATGGCGGGGCTGCTGCGCGGTGTCCGGCGGTCCACCCATCCGCGATGTGGGGCCGAAGTAGTCAAACGCGACCTGCTGATCCCGGCGAACCAGGCGATAGGAGACCGGGCCCGACGTCAGAGTCCAGCTCCGGGCGGTTGAGTCGTAGGCGATGTGCTGCGCGGCGACTGGAGTCGAGAAGACCGTTATCGCGAGCAGCCCCACCAGGAGCCGTGGAAGAGGCATTCGCCAATCTACCGTTGCCGGGAAGTGTCTTCGAGCGTCGTCTGCGGCAACCGCGAGTTGGTCAGTGCCCCGCCGCGGTTGGTTCCCCTTTCTTCTGGCCCGGAGCCAGCGCCCGGAGGACGCCTACGGCGCCCTTGGTCGCATCGGCAAAGGCGTGGGTCACGAATGGGTAGTCACCCGCTTGCCGCAGCCGCAGCTCGAAGATGCTGCCGCCTCCGACCGGTACGTTCACAGTCTGAACTCCCGTCAGCGGGCTGGTTTGTGATCCATCCACGAACGCCCGATCGAAGATGCCCCCGACCACGTGGAATGAGCTGATCCGGTTGGGTCCTGCGTTCACCACGTAAAACCGCAGGAGTTCCCCAGGGCGCACGTCGATCGGGTGGGTGGCATACTGACTCGCGCGCCCATTGAATACGACATGATCCGGGGCCAGCGAGAGTAGTCGTTGCCAATCCAGGCTGTGAGTGCCGTC
>DATKJJ010000611.1:0-3466 GCA_035543695.1 Gemmatimonadales bacterium
GGTGAGGGTGGTCTTGGTCGAATACGCGGCGTGGACCACGGTGCTGAAAGTATCGATCGGATGCATGCGCTGGGTGCTGACCAGGAAGCTGTCCTTGTTCGTGGCTGACACTCGACCCAGCAGATGATTCCCGGACTGCAGCACCGGCACCAGCGTCACGTCGAGCGGGGGCACGGCCTGCACGTTCAGCAGTGCTGGTCCGGTCGAAGGGTAAACGTTATCGGTGGTGCTGATCTCCGGAATCTGGGTTGGCCCCGCGGGATTGACCTCGGCCTCGACCGCCAGCCCGGGCTGAATGAGTGCGCCTGATAATGTGGTGTCCCAGGAATAGGCCAGGGAGCTTTCATCTACCGCCGTGGGGACCGAGAGACCTGAGGGCGGGATGTTGATGGTCGAGAACAGTCCTCCGCCGTTGAACAGACGAACCTGCACCGTGGGAGCCACGGTGTTCGCCCGGTCGGCCACCACAAACACCCGCAGGTAGCCATCGCGTCCCTGGACCAGCGGCACCGATCCGCCGGCATCCTGCACGCTCTGCGTCACGTACACCCGGGCTATGCAGAGATTCACGCTGCCGTCGCTGGGGGGAGGATTGTAGTCCACCGTTGCGACAGCGGTACTCCGGGCCACGACGCTCACATCCTGACTGTCGGGGCTGGCGGTGTGGGTGGCGCATCCGATCGAGGCCGCGTCGGCGGCCTTCACGGTATAGACGCCCGGATCGAGGCCCGCCAGCGTCGTGGTACCATCGACCGCCTGGTTGTATCCGCCGGGGCCGGTTACCGTAATTGCCGCGCTGCGACTGGTGCCGAGACCATTCACGTCCACGGTGAGGGTACCGCTGGCCTGGGAATAGAATACCGAGGCGGTGGACTGAGTGTTGGTAGCGGAAACGGTTACCGTCTGCGACGGTGGGCTGGGATCATAGGTGGAGTTACTGACCGCCACGGCGGCAGCACTGACGGTATAGACTCCCGGCGTCACCTGACTGAAGGTCTGAGTGGCCGAAACCGGCTGATTGAAGTTGTCGGGGCCGGTGACGGTGACCGCGGCTGCCGTTCCGTTCGGAAGTCCAAGGACGATGACGCGAAGACTTCCGGCGCTCGGACCACTCGGACCGCCATCACAACCCAATAACAGCAGCAGAAGAAGCCAGGCCGGGCGTCTAGGGGCTGCGAAACTCATCGGGGCTCCTCGGCCATGCTCAATCCTCAGGGCGAATGAACTGCGGGAAGAACCATTGCGTTCTGCACCGGCCTGCGCTGCAATTACTCGCACCGCCCACAGCCGCGGGGCGCGGTATGAGGCCTTGGGCTGTGCCGTCTAACGTGAGTTCCAGTGTCGTGTTAGCTCGTAGGAGCCGAACGAATACTCGGCGGAGATCCGCCGGTATGAATGGGCTGCACCATCAAACCGGTGACAACCGTGGGCCTAAGCGTTTCAACGACGGAAGGTTCGGCAATACCCGCGCCAATGGCGGGGGCCGGAGAGTTAAGGACTAGGCGGGTTGGGAGTGAAGCAGAGCCTGCTGGTGCCTACGCCGCGCTGGAACCTCCGCCACGGCTGCGCACACAGCGGTGGACCTCAGCCAGGAGTCGCTCGGCAGGAAACGGCTTGGGGAGAATGCTGCAGGGCGTGGCTATGCCGAGCTCGGAGAGCGCCGCGGTGGCGTAGCCGGACATCAGAACCACGGGCACATCGGGATGGGACTCGGCCACCGCCTGCATCAGCTCCACCCCATTTACGCGAGGCATCACGATATCAGAGACGATCAGGTCGACCGTCACCTGTCCTGCCCGGATCATTTCGAGGGCTTCGTGTCCATCAGCGGCTTCCAGGACGTCGTAACCGTCGCGCTGCAGTACTCGGACAGCAAACCGACGCACAGCGGCCTCGTCGTCCACCACCAGCACGTTTACACCAGACCCGGCGCGGGTCGGCGAGGAGTGGGAGAACTCGTCGAGGGTCTGCATATCTGGTCTTGTTGAGGGACGGGGAGCAATGTAATGCCGGTAGAGATTCGTCACCACCCCGGGGAACCCGGGGCGGTTTGGTCCGGAGCCAGGGGTTCCCGGTCTATTCCGGGCGCCGCCCGACGCGCAGGGTCAGGGGCCAGCGGACCAGCCGGGAGCTCCGGTTGTCGCCCCACAGGCGCTGCAGCTCGCGTCCGAGCTCGGGTATCGGGTCCGATCCATTTGCCTCCCGGTACAGCTGGGTGGCGGACCAGGTTCCGATGTAGCCCAGCAACTCGTTCAGAGTCCAGTGCTGCTGCATCTGAAACTCCGGGTGATCGAGCTCGGGATACGGAAAGCGGATGGTGGTGTATCCGGCTTCTACGTGACATCGCTCGGGAGGCCAGTACGGACCCACTACTTCGTGGTAGAACCGGGTTAGGACGGCATCCACCGCCCGGTCTTCGAGCACCTGTTTGCCATAGGTCCAAACGCCCAGTAGCCCGGCTGGTTTGAGCACCCGGCTCACTTCGGCGTAGAAAGGTTCCGGCTCAAACCAGTGCAACGCCTGAGCGACGGTGACCAGATCCGCGCTCCCCGGCTCGAGCCCACTTTCGTAGGCGCTGCCCCGGCGGTACTCCACAGAGGGGTGCGCGGGCGCCTGGGCCAGCATGGCGCTGCTGATGTCGGTTGCGACCACCCGTCGGAAATGTCGGGCGAGCGGGATGCTGGCCTGCCCACTTCCCGCAGCGCAGTCCCACGCCAAATCACGTCCGGGGGCTGCGCCAGCCAGGAAGGCGAACAACTCATCAGGGTAAGTCGGTCGCCGCAGCGCATAGGCATCTGCAACCACCGAGAAGTGATCGGAGGCTTTCACGGCGAAGCTGAAGCACCGGGTAGCGCCCCACGAGCACGGAGCAGCTTCATGACTTCCGCCAGCGGAAGGGCTTCAACCGATCCTCGGTTGGATGACACGGTAGTTGCCATGAACAAAGAGTTGTAGATCGCCTCTTCGGTGGCCTCGGCGGCGGCCTGGAACAACCCAGACATAGCGTCGTTGCCCAGCTCGGGCGTGCTCCGCCGGAGCTCACCCATTCGGCGCCGGACCTCCGGGCTGGTCGAAAAAGCGATCACGTAATCACCCGACCCATTGTCCATGGAGGATCCGGTTCGGCCTACCCCGATAAGGGCCCGGGCACCGAGCCGACGAAGATTCCGGTCCGAAAGCGGCGCGTCGGTGGCCACCACAATCATGATGGAGCCTTTCGCGCCCTGCTGCCGTACGCCTCGGCGGTTCAGCCCGCGGCCGATGGGCACGCCGAGAATGTGGAGGTCGCCACCGAAGTTGGATTGGACCAGCACTCCGACCGTCCAGCGGCTGCCCGAATCGGCAACGACTCGGGACGACGTGCCGATCCCGCCCTTCCAGCCAAAGGCCACCGTCCCCGCCCCGGCGCCCACGCTCCCCTCCTCCACAGTGGTCGAAGTCCGGGTGAGCGCCTGGCGTACATCGT
>DATKJJ010000612.1:0-2503 GCA_035543695.1 Gemmatimonadales bacterium
TTGTTATCGAGGAAGAGGTCGTTATCCCAGACGAACCCCGTCCGCAGATTGTGACCCCAGGCCGCCGTACCCACGTTGGCCCAGGGCCACCGCTGCACGTACCAATCGTAGCCCCAGGTAATGAAGTTGACCGCCGCCACGCCGGCAGCAGCATGCCAGAAGCTCGGCTTGAGAGGACGGTTTTCCAGGTTGGCTTGCGCACGCGCCGTAGCCGGGCCGCAGGCGAATAGAAGGACAACGAGGAGGGCATGTCGGGGGTCGGGCCGCACGATACAATCTCGAAAGTGCCCCATCGAGTCCGATGTGAGCCGGCCCACCATTCTCCGGAAGGCGTAACCCTATGGAGGTCTGAGACTGATCACCGGGCCGGCTGGATGATCCGATGGTACAGCTCGATATGCTTGGCCGCCATAGCGGTTTGGGTAAACCGCTCCTGCACCCGCTTTCGTCCCGCCTCGCCCATCATCGCTCGTCGGCCGCTGTCGCGGCTCAGGGTCTCCAGCGCCCGCGCCAGGGCGCCCACGTCCCGGAGGGGGACCTCCAGCCCGGTCACGCCGGGAACGTTGACCTCACGCACCGCGCTGGGAAGCGCGGTGGTGATCACCGGCCTGCCCGCGGCCATGGCCTCGAGTACCACCAGACCAAACATCTCTTCCACCGTCACCGATGGGAGCACCAGGAAATCCGCGTCGGCCATCCGCCGGGGCAAGTCATCATCGGGATACTCTCCGTACCAGCGGACCCGGTCGGTGACCGCGAGAGCCTGGGCCAGGGTCCGAAGCCGGGGCCCCTCAGGGCCAGAGCCTACGATATCCAGCCGGAGATCGGGCACTTGCTCCAGGGCCCGGAGCAGCACGTCCAATCCTTTATATGCGACCAGCCGCCCGATGAAGATCGCCCGGGGCGCTGCTCCCGGGGGCGGTGGTGGCACCACCTCCCACCGAGTCTGGTCGATGCCGAACGGGATGACCTCGACCTTGCTCTCGAAACCTCGCAGCTCGTTGGAGAGCGCCAGGTGGGCCCGGCTGGGCACCACAACAGCCCGGGCGCGCCGGATCACCAGCCGGGTCATGGGCCGGTAGAGCGAGCGCAGGGCGTCGGCGTGTTGGGTGACCACAACGGGCGTTCTGCCGGCGCGAAGCAGGCAGGCGAGATCGGCCAGCGGGTGAGGATGATGGAGGTGGATGATGTCGGCCCGCTTCCACGCAGCGGCGATGTACCCGGGGGCAATCTCCTGCGAGCCCAGCGCGGCAAAGGAGAAGGCCCGGGTAACCCGTGAGCGCTGGCGGACCGGAGCACCCTGTCGCCCGATGCTCTGCACCGCGACCACCTCGACATGGTGGCCCAGGTTGGCCGCGCCTTCCGCCAGTGTCTGAACGACGCGCTCCATCCCCCCCGAGCGGGGCCAGTAGTATTTGGCGAGGTGGAGGATGCGCATGGTCAATTCGGTCTATATTGATGGGTCGCGAGTCACGAGTCGCGAGTAGTATCGCCGACACTCACCAAAGCAGGCCAGTGGCCAATGGAGATTAGCAGCTATCCGCGATCAGCGTCTCGCGTCTCGGGACTCGTGACTCGCGGCTAACGATGCGCGCCGTCATCGTATCTCACCTTTACGCCGATCCGGCCAATCGGGACAAGCTGCGTTGTCTGGCTGGTTTGGGCGTCAGCCTGGCGGTGGCGGTGCCGGATCGCTGGGCGGCCAACGACCGGCAGATTCACGGCACGGTCTGGGGCGACGACACCGGCGTGCGGGTGGTTCCGGTTGCGGTGCGAGGCCGGATGGCCGACCCGACCCGGCTTCACTGGAATGCCAAGACCCTGCGCCGTTTGCTCACCGACTTTCGTCCGGACGTGCTGCATATTGAGGAAGAGCCCTGGACCCAACCGGCCAGCGTGGCCCTTCGATTGGCCCGTCGTCTGGGCATTAAGACGGTGCTCTCCACCGCAGAAAGCTTGCCGCAGAGGCATGGTTTGGGTCTGCGTTTCCGGCGGGAGCGAAGTCTTCGTCTGGCGCAGGGAATCATGGGCGCCAACCGCCTCGCCCTGGGACTCGCGACCAAACGCAAGCCGGCCATTCCCAGCTTGGCTCTCCCCCAGATCGGGGTGACTCCTCCGGTCACGACCCCCCGGATTACCCACCAGGGTCTCGCGATCGGATTCGTTGGGCGATTGGTGCCGGAGCGGGGACTCGATCTGTTGTTTCGGGCCTGCGTGGGAATGAGCGGCAAATGGACGCTGACCGTGATCGGCACCGGGCCCTCCCAGGAAGAGCTGGAGGCACTCGCCGAGCGGCTGGGGATTTCGGCACGGGTATCGTGGCTCGGACCCCTGCCCAGGGAATCGGTGGACCAGGTCTGGCCCCACCTCGACTGCGTGGTGTTTCCCGCGCGGACTACTCCCCGCTGGGTGGCCTCGGCGGCACGGGGCGCGCTCTACGCCATGGCGAACGGAGTGGCGGTGGTGGCGAGCGACTCCGGTGCCTTGCCCGAGATCGTGGGAG
>DATKJJ010000613.1:0-3682 GCA_035543695.1 Gemmatimonadales bacterium
GCGGTGTACGAGGAGGTAGCGGCCCGGTTCCGCAAGGTCGGGGAGACCGCCAACCTGGAGGGACCGGAGTCGGCCCGCTACGATCGCGATCTCGATGTCTGGTTCGTGTCCAACGTCAATGGCACTCCCACGGCCAAGGACAACAACGGCTACATCAGCCGGCTCCGGCCTGACGGTACGCCCTACAACCTCAAATTCATCGAAGGCGGGAAGAAGGGCGTGACCCTGAATGCACCCAAGGGGCTGTCGATTATCGGTGATACCCTGTGGGTGGCGGACATCGACTTTGCCCGCGCGTTCAACAAGCGCACCGGAGCCGCCCTGGCGAATGTGACCATCCGAGGTCGGGTGAAGTTCCTGAACGGTGCCGCGGTTGGGCCCGACGGTGCCATCTACATGACCGATACTGGAGTCGCCTTCGGGCCCAAGGGGGAGATCTCCCATCCCGGGCCGGATCAGGTGCTGCGGATCACCCGAAGCGGGGCCACGATCGCTCTCAGCTCTCCCACGCTGGCCGGCCCCAACGGCATCACCTGGGATTCCAAGGAAAACCGATTCGTGATCGTGTCCTTTCTGGGAAACGGAATCTTCGGATGGAAGCCGGGCGACAAGGACATAAAGTCGCTGGGGACAGGGCCCGGCCAGCAGGATGGGGTGACTGTGCTGCCTGACGGCCGGATACTGGCGACCAGCTGGGCGGATTCGAGCCTCTTCGTGCTGGATCATGGCAAGACGACCAAGGTTGCAAGCGGTATCGCCTCACCGGCCGACATCGACTTCGACGAGAAGGACTCCCGGGTAGCCGTGCCGCAGCTGCTGGTGAACAAGGTTCAGTTCTGGGAGGCACCATGATGCATCTGGGTATTCGGGGCGCCGCGTCGTATGCCCTCGTGGCTGCCGTTGCCGCGATCATTGGCGCGGCCGGCATGTGGCTCCATGGAAGCAGAGGCCGGCCCTCGCCTGCGCTCGACCCGGTTACCACCCACGGCGAGTGGGTCAAGATCAAGAAGGGCAACGAAACGATCCGGGCATACGTCGCCTATCCCGAGCGTAAGACGAAGGCGCCGGCGGTGATCGTGATTCACGAGATCTTCGGACTGACCGACTGGGAGCCCACAGTAGCCGACCGGTTGGCGAAGGAGGGGTTTGTCGCGATTGTGCCGGACCTGCTCTCGTCCAAGCACGGTCAGTCGCCCAAGGATCCGGACGAAGGCCGCAAGCTGGTCGGTGAGCTGGAGCCGGAGCGGGTCACGGCGGATCTGAATGCAACCTACAGCTATGTGAACGGTCTCCCAGCGGTGGAGAAGGATCGCATCGGGACCATTGGCTTCTGCTGGGGCGGGGGCCAGAGCTTCCGCTACGCCACCAACAACCCCAACCTCAAGGGTGCCGTCGTGGCCTACGGCCCCGCGCCTGACTCCGCCGATTTCAAGCGGATCCAGGCTCCGGTCTTGGGCATCTACGGCGAAAACGACCAGCGGATAACCGGCAGCTTGCCCGATGTAGCCGCCAAGATGCAGTCGGCGGGGAAGACATTTACCTACGAGGTCTACCCCGGCACCGGGCACGGGTTCCTCAAGCCCGGACGGCAGGGGTCGGATACGCCGCAGGTGGACCGGGCCTGGAAGCGGATCCTCGAGTTCTATCGGGCCCGGCTGGGCAAGTGAAGATGTGAACGGTAAACGGTGAACAGTGAACGGGGATGAAAGGGCTCGCCCGTTTGCCGTTAACCGTTTACGCTTGGCTCATGCTCATCCTCTTAGCTCTTCTTCAAGCCCAGTCGCCTCTCGCCGCCCGGGCCGATACCATCCATCCGGTGCACGACGCTCTCCACTACGACATCACTCTGGTACCGAGCGACACCGGGAACCACGTGCTGGTCGAAGTGCAGACCACCTGGAGACTGCGTTCGGCGGCGCCGGTGGAGATGGAGTTGGATTCCGCCATGCGGGTCGTCCGGGTGCTGGTGGACGGAAAGCCGAACACCCGCCTCTCCCGAACGCTGTACGCCAGATCTGAGGGCGAGGTCGAAGTCCCCCACGAAAAAGCCGCCGGCGATACGCTCACCACCCGGGTACGGTACCACGGGCAGGTGCGGGACGGACTGATCATCGGGGCCAACCAGTACGGTGCCCGGACCATCTTCGCTGACAACTGGCCCGACCGGGCGCACCTCTGGCTCGCGTCCCAGGATCATCCCAGCGACAAGGCCACGGTGGCGTTTCATGTCCAGGCCTCGGTCAACGATCAGGTCATCGCCAACGGAGTGTTGGAGAAGATCGATACGTTGGCCTATGGGCACGTAGTGTGGCACTATCGGATGGACCGTCCGATTCCGGTGTACACCATGGTGGTGGGAATCGGCCGTTTGGCCCGCACCCCGCTGCCGGATGGGGACTGCCAGCAGAGCTGCATCCCGGTGACGGTTTGGACCTACCCGGAAGACTCCGCGTACGCCGTGAACGACCCCTTCCGACGGGCGGCGGAAATCGTGCGGTACTACAGCGATCTGGTGGGCCCCTTCCCGTATGGCAGCCTGGCTCATGTCGAGTCGAGCACCCGGTTCGGCGGCATGGAGAACAGCACCGCCATTTTTTACGACGAGAAGCGCTACCGCGAACGCAACCTTGGTGAGCCGGTCGTCGCCCACGAGACCGCTCATCAGTGGTTCGGAGATGCGGTCACCGAGGGCGACTGGCATCACCTCTGGCTGTCGGAGGGCTTTGCCACCTACCTGGCGGCACTCTGGCGGGCTCACGCTGACGGCGACAGCGCATTCCGGGCGGGAATGCGCCGGATGGCCGATGAGGTGTTCGAATCCAAGGAGGTCGGACAACCCATCCTGGATACCACTGCCAGAGACCTCCTCGGCCTGCTCAACAGCAACAATTATCAGAAGGGTGCCTGGGTCCTGCACCAGCTGCGGGGGTTGGTCGGAGACTCCGCGTTCTTTTCCGGCCTGCGCCGCTATTACAGCACCTTCCGCGATAGCACTGCGGTCTCGGCTGACTTTGCCCGGATCATGTCGGAGGCAGCGGGCCGGGACCTCGATTGGTACTTTCGCCAGGCTTTAGCGCAGCCGGGATATCCGGTGCTGGACCTGAAATGGACGCATAAAAAAAAGAAGCTGACCTTCGACATCACCCAGACGCAGCCCGCCGAGTGGGGTGATTTTCAGATTCCGAGCTTGATCCTGCTGGTGGACGACATCCCGGTTCGACTCCACGTGCAAGGCCGGCAGACCCGCCAGATCGTTGAAGGGATCTCCCACAAGCCCAAACGCATCGAGGTGGATCCCAAGGGGTGGTGGCTGATGAAAACAACAGTCAACGGTGAACGGTAAACGGTGAACGGAGGGAGCAGGGCAGGGCGCCCGTTCACGATTTACCGTTTACTGTTGACGCTGTTTTCTGTGCTCGCTTGCGGCACGCTGCCTCCGCTCCGTGGCAAGATCGACGTCGGCCATGAGCCCTATGCCCTCTTCGTGGGAGGAAGCGGCCACGGTGGAGATCTGTATGCCGTGAGAGCCGACGGCGGGCCGGCCTACCAGATCACCTACACCACGGTGGCCGAGCTCCGGCCGGCGCTATCGCCCGACGGGGCAGAGGTGGCGTTCTTTCGCGGTCAGTCGCTGCGCGATTCCACACCCGCCACCCTGTGGGTTCTCAATCTTTTGAATGGA
>DATKJJ010000614.1:0-8650 GCA_035543695.1 Gemmatimonadales bacterium
ATCTGGAGCGGCGGGACGTGCCTCTGGATACCGGGGCTTTACTGGGGCTGGGGTTCGCGCCGCAAGGGAAAGCGTTCCTCGACGCGATGCAAAAACTGGGGATCGAGCATTCCGTCCTGCTGGAAGCCGGCCTTGCGGCGCAGCGAGACGACGGTCAGGTGAGCGCCCGGTTCCGGGGCCGGCTGCTCTTTCCCATTCACGATCTCCGAGGCCGGGTGGTCGGGTTCGGTGGACGACTCCTCACGGAGGGTGAGCCGAAGTACCTCAACTCCCCCGAGACGCCAATCTTCCACAAGGGGAAGCAGCTGTACAATCTGCACCAGGCCAAGGGGCCGATCCGGAAAGAAGAGTCGGTGATCCTGGTGGAGGGCTACTTCGACGTGCTGCGGCTGATGCTCGCCGGCGTCGAACACGTGGTGGCACCGCTGGGCACGGCTCTTACGGCAGACCAGGCGGCCTTGCTCACGCGGTACGCTTCCAGCGCTACCCTCCTGTACGACAGCGATCAGGCGGGTCTCAAGGCTACCTTCCGGGCAGGTGACGAGCTGCTGCGTCATCAGGTACGGGTCCGGGTGGCCACGCTCCCTCCCGGCGAAGATCCGGACACGCTGGTCAAGTCGGGAGGGGTGGATGCGCTGGACCAGGTCCTGCGTGACGCGGTCGACGTGTTCGAGCGTAAGATCCAGATCATGGAGCGCAAAGGCTACTTCGACGGGTTCGAGCACCTGCGGGACGCCGTCGATCGTCTGCTCCCAACCATTCGCGCGGCAGCAGATCCGATCACTCGAGAGCTGTATCTTTCATTGGCGTCGGAGCGAACCAGGATCAGCAAAGAGGTGCTGGAGCGGGAACTGGCCGAGCCCCGAAGCGGCTATCAGCCGGTCGGAGGGGCGCCGGCTCGCGGGACGCGAGAACCGGCCGCTGCGGCCGCGCCTCCCGCCCGCACCAGGACGGGTCCCGAGACCCAGCTGTTGAAGGCCATGTTTGCCTCGCCCGAGTGGATCGAGCGGGCCCGCGCGGAGCTCAGTCCGACACTGTTCCGGTCACCGCGGCTCAGGGAGGTGTTCGAGGCGTTGTTGCGCTCCGAGGCGGGGGCAGCCCAGCTGCCCGAGTCGCTCTCCCCCGAGGTTCAGCCGGTGTGGGCCCGCTTGAAAGAGGCCTCGCTGAACCTGGCCGGCAGCGACCAGTCGGTCACCTTCGATCGAGCCTCTCAGATTCTTCGGGCCAGACCCGAGTACGAGAAGATCTCCTCTATCAGCGATCCCGGCGAGAAGCGGCGGCTCAGAGAAGAGCTCCAGCGGTTGTACCCCGAGGCAGACCGCTGGTACACCGTCATGCGCGGTGTCCGGGCGGCCAACCGTCTGCGGGGCTCCTGAATGCACGCCGATCTCGTGAAGCTGCTCGAGCTTCAGGCCAAGGACGCAGTGCTCAGCGATGCGGAGCAACGACTCGCCGTCCTGAATCGGGACGCGGCGGCTCTGGATGAGGCATTGCAGCGGGCCCGGGCGAGTCTCGAGGCGGCGCAGAAGGCGCTGGCGGAAGGGCGGCGGCGGCGGGACGAGATGGAAGCCAAGATCGAGAGCTATCGACTGCTGCAGGACCGGCGCAAGCAGCGGCTGGAACAGGTCAAGAACGCCAAGGAGGCCTCAGCCGTGATGGCGGAGCTCGACCTGGCCCGGTCGGTGATGGCCAAAGAGGAGAGCGACTGGGTTCGCACAGCCGACGGCGTGGTGCAGCTGGAGATCAGGGTTCAGAGCGAGGAAACCAATCTGCAGACGATGGAATCGTCCCAAGCCGAAGAGCGCGCCTTGCTGGGGCAGCGCCGGAATGCGCTCGAGGTAGAACGGGCGGCTGCGCTCAGGGAGCGGGAAGCCAGTGCCGCCACCATCGATCGGCCGCTCCGCACCCGCTACGACCGCCTCCGCCGGAGCCGGTCCAACGATGTCGTGGTGCCTCTGGTGGGCGGTGCCTGCGGCGGCTGTCATACCGCGGTGCCGCTCAACCGGCGCAGCCAGATCAAAGCGGGTTCGGTGATAGACGGATGTGAGGCCTGCGGCGCGATTCTGTACCCACCTGAGCCGAGTCGATCAGCGTGACCGCTCCCGGAACTGATACACTCCCCCGGGTGAGCGTCTTTCCCCCGCCGGTGCTGCGCTGGAGAATCGTGCCTCAGCCCGATCCGGCTCAGGTCCAGGCCCTCGCCACCGCACTCAATCTTCCGGCGGCACTGGCCGGGCTGTTGGTCCAGCGCGGCTATGGCACCGAGGACGCGGCTCGTCGCTTTCTGCGTCCCGCCTTGTCTGAGCTCTCCGACCCGTGGCGGCTCGCCGGCATGGCGGAAGCTGTGGAGGCCATCGTCTCCACTATCCGATCGGGCGGCCGCATTCTGGTGCACGGGGATTACGATGTCGACGGCCAGTGTGCCTCCACGCTGCTCACCCGGGCCTTGCGCGTCGCCGGAGCCGACGTGCTCCCATTCTTGCCCCACCGCCTTCGAGACGGCTACGACTTCGGACCCGCGGGTTTGGAGGCGGCCAGGGCTGCCGGGGCCTCGCTGGTGATCACCTGCGATTGTGGGATCACGGCCTATGACACCGTTCTTGCCGCACGCTCAGCCGGCATCGACGTCGTCGTTACCGACCACCATTTGCCGGGCGAGCTGCTGCCGCCGGCGCTCGCGGTCATCGATCCTCAGCGGGCAGACGACACCTCCGGCGCCAATCAGCTCTGCGGCACGGGCATCGCCTTCAAGCTGGTACAGGCACTGGTGCCGGCGCTGGGGTTGCCGGCCAACCTGCCGTTTCACCTGCTCGACCTGGTCGCGCTCGCCACCGTGGCCGACGTGGTGCCGCTGCAGGGGGAAAATCGCATCCTGGTCAAGCACGGCCTCAAGGTGCTGCACGAGAGCCGCTGGCCCGGCCTCCGGGCTCTGCTCGACGCCACCGGTCTCAGCGGCAAAGAGGTGAAGGCTTCCCATCTGGGCTTCATCCTGGGTCCCCGGCTCAACGCGGCCGGCCGAGTGGGCGACGCCACCGATGGGCTCAAGCTCCTCCTGTGTGACGATCCGGCAGAGGCAGCGGCCCTGGCCCAGAAGCTCGAGGCGCTCAACACCGAGCGTCAGGCATTGGATCAGCGCATTCTCGACGAGGCTCTGGAGCAGGTCGAGCGTACTGCGGACCCCCATCGCGACGCCGGGTTCGTGTTGTCGGCGGAGGGGTGGCATCCCGGAGTGGTAGGCATCGTGGCGTCCCGGGTGGTCGAGCGATACGGTCGCCCGACCTTTCTGATCGCGTTCGATGGAGAAATCGGCAAGGGCTCCGGGCGGAGCACCTCCCGGTTCAATCTCCATTCCGCCCTGCTGTCCTGTGGCGACTTGCTCGAGCGCTACGGCGGACACCACATGGCGGCGGGCCTCACCATACGCCGGGAGCAGCTCGATGCCTTCCGCGAGCGGTTTGGCAACGTGGCCCGCCAGTCACTCAGTCCCGACGATCTCGGTCCGGAGCAGCGCGTCGATCTGGAAGTCTCGTTGCGCGAGGTCACCCGCGATCTCGAGCGGCTCTGCCGCTATCTCGAGCCTTGCGGCCAGGGCAACCCGGGTCCGGTGTTCGGAATCCGCGGGGTACGCTTCACCAGCCGCAGTGTGGTGGGCAACGGACACCTCAAGGGAGCTCTGGACGACGGTACCACCCGCCTGTGGACCATCGGCTTTCAGTGGGCCGACCGGGTGCCCTGGCTGGGCGACGAACCGGTCGACGCGGCCTTTCGCATCGAGTGCGACGAGTGGAACGGCATGAGCGGTCTTCAGGCGCGGCTCTGCGCGCTTACGCCACACGTGAGGAACGATGGAACGTGAGGAACGACGGTACGTGCGGAACGATTCTTCTTACTGACCTGCGTTCCCCACGTTCCTCTCGCCCGCACATTCCGTAATGCGTATCGTGGGCGGACAATTCGGCGGGCGACGGTTGCTGATGCCGAAGGACGAGCGGGTCCGGCCCACTGCCGATCGAGTTCGGGAAGCCTGGATGAGCATATTGGGCGAGGCCCTGGACGGCGCGCGGGTCCTCGATCTGTTCGCCGGCAGCGGGGCGCTCGGCCTGGAAGCCTTGTCCCGCGGAGCCGGCTCGGCCACCTTCGTGGAGCTGAATCCCCCGTCGCTCAAAGCATTGGAGAGCAATATCGCTGCCCTCGGCGTAAGTGACCGGGTGACGGTACACCGGGGTGACGCCATCCGCTTTGCCCGGCGGCTGTCCGAGCACGCCTTCGACATCGTTCTGGCCGATCCGCCGTATAGCATCGATTACGCCGCACAGCTGATGCAACTCTTCCGCGCTCGCCCGTTCGCCCGCATTCTTTCGGTCGAGCACCGAGCCGATCTCGAGCTCGCCGGCAACGACACCCGGCGCTACGGCGACACCGCCATCACCTTCAGTCACGCGCCATGACCCGCATCGCGGTGTATCCCGGCTCCTTCGATCCGCCAACGCGAGGCCACGAAGATCTGGTTCGGCGCAGCCTGGGACTGGCCGACCGGCTGATCGTTGCCGTGGCGGTAAACCTGATGAAGCAGCCGCTCTTCTCGGTGGAGGAGCGATTGGATATGCTGCGCGCCGCCGTAGGCAACGACGAGCGGGTGTCTTTCGAGTCCTTCGATGGGCTGTTGGCGGAGTTCGCCAAGCGGGTGAGCGCCACCATAATCATCCGAGGCCTGCGGGCGGTGAGCGATTTCGAATACGAGACCCAGATGGCGTTGATGAATCGCCAGCTCCACCCGTCACTGGAAACGGTATTTCTGGTGCCGGCGGTGGACCTGACCTATCTGAGCTCGAGTCTGGTCCGCGAAGTCGCCCGGTTCGGAGGAGACGTGAGCCCCCTGGTGCATCCGGCGGTCGCCAAGGCATTGGCCCGGCGGTTTCGCTCGTGAGCTTTCGAGGCCAGCTGATCGACCGAGCCGCCCGGCGGAAGGCCCGGGTCGTTCTCTGTGAGGGCGAGGACGCCCGGGTGCGCAGCGCAATCGAACAGCTTCGGGCCAAGCAGGTGGTCGAGCCGATCGTGCTGGGAGGAGACGGATTGGACCCGGCCAAGGACCGGCGGCTCGGAAAGATTGCTCAATTTCTCCGGGAGCGGAGGCCGGATCGAATCCGTGACGGGGTGCACGCCCTGGATGTCGCGGCCGACCCGGTGAACTTCGGCGCTGCCCTGGTGGCGTTGGGCGAAGCCGACGGGTGCGTCGCCGGCGCGGTGTATCCCACCGGCGAGGTGGTTCGGGCCGCACTCTGGGCCATCGGGACGGCGCCGGGAATGAGCCTGGTGAGCTCTTCCTTCTATATGGTGCTGTCGGGAAGTGAGACCGTCCTCACGTTCACCGACTGCGCCGTGGTGCCGGAGCCAACGCCGGGGCAGTTGGCCGAGATCGCGCTCGCCGCTGCCCGCGACCGCCACCGGCTGGTGGGAGACTCGCCCCGGGTGGCCTTTCTCTCCTATAGTACCAAGGGGAGCGCTGGCGGTCCCCACGTTGCCCGGGTGCAGGAGGCGGCCGCTCACTTTCAGCAGCTGGCGCCGAATATCCTGTGCGACGGAGAGCTCCAGGCCGATGCGGCACTGAGCCCGGAGGTGGGGGAGCGGAAGGCGCCGGGCTCGCCGGTTGCAGGACGGGCCAATGTGCTGGTCTTCCCGGATCTCGACGCGGGCAACATCGGCTACAAGCTGGTCCAGCGCATCGGAGGAGCCGTCGCCATTGGCCCCATCCTGCAGGGGCTGGCGCGTCCCATGGCCGACCTGTCGCGGGGTGCCACCGCGGACGATATTGTCGAGGTCACCGCAATGGTGGCGTTGCAGTGCGGGGAACCATGAAGTGAGGGAGTACACGGATGGGGTTCAGTGAAAGCAAGGAGTCGGGCGGCGTCACCGTCGTCAAAGTGGATGGCCAGCTGATCATCGGGAATCGGCACGAGCTCAAGGATCTGGTCCAGACGGCGCTGGATCGCGGCGACCGCCGGCTGCTGGTGGATTTCTCGCGCACCGGCTATATCGACTCGTCGGGTCTCGGCGCGCTGGTTTCCATTTCCAAGCGAATTCGCGAAGCTGGTGGGGAGCTTCGACTCTCCGGCCTGAACGACGACCTTCGCTCCCTGTTCGAGCTGACCAAGCTGGATACCCTCTTCGCTATCACGGAGACTCCCGAGCAGGCCCTGTCCAGCTTTTAATTCAGGGCATGACCTCGCCGCTTCGTCTTTGCGTCCGCCGCTCAGCGGTCACGGGCTCGCGCGAGGCCGCAACCCTGGTAACGCTGCGGCTTCCGAGCGATGTCAACTGCATCGAGGAGGCGGTTGAGCTGGTCACCCGCCACTGCCTGGCCGGGCACGAGTCCACCGAGAGCATCCGGTTTCGCCTCCGCGTCGTGCTCTCCGAGGCAATCAGCAACGCCATCGTGCGAGGTAACTGCGAAGATTGCAACAAGTGGGTGGACGTTCGGGCCGAGCTGGGGCCTGACGTCATCAGCGTCTATGTCACCGACGAAGGACCCGGGTTCGATCCCTCCGCTATACCCGAGCCAATTCGTCCGGAGCAGCTCGACGAGGCAAACGGGCGCGGCCTCTTCCTGATTCGCAAGCTCGTCGATGCCGTTCAGTTCAACACGCAGGGGAACTCCATCTGCATGATACTGCGCCGCTGGTAGGGCGCCTCGATCACGTGCTGCACGCATTGGGCGCGCTCGTCGATGGACGGGTGCGGCTCTGGCGTGCCGATCAGCGAAGCCTCCGGGTGGCCGCCGGCGCCGATCCCGGATGGTCGCTTGCGCTTCCGACCCAGCCAGGGCTCACCAACACCACCGAGGGGCAGGCCTGGCTGCAGCCGGTCCCGGGGGCACCTGGCGTCTGGCTGGAAATCGCCGACGGCGATCCCGCCGGACTGGAACGCGCCGCCCAACGGGTTAGCCCGGTAGTGGGCGCGCTTCTGGAATCCGAGCGGCAGCGAGCCTACGTGGCGGAGGAACTGGCCGGCCGCTACGAGGAGATCGATCTCCTCTACGCCATCAGCGAAATCCTGGGACGCACCGTGCGGCTGGAGGAGGCAGCGCAAATTATCGTGCGGGAGGTGAGCGCGGTGGTGGGTGCCCGCCGGGCCTCGATCATGGTCTACGAGGATGACAGCGACACCCTCCGAACCGTTGCGGCCCGCGGCTTTGCCGCGGACAACCTGGATCCGGTTGAAGTGGATGACGGATGCTCGGTGGCGGCCCGGGTCTTTCGCGAGCAGCGGATCATCACCTTCGACCCAACCAATCCCGATTCCGCAGCGCCCGAGTGCGGGGATGCCCGCGGGTATCGGGGCCACTCGTTCATCAGCGTGCCGATCTGCTATGGCACCGACGGCTCCGGGCTCCGCTGCGTCGGCGTCATCAATCTGACCGACCGGATCGGCGGAGATCGTTTTACCCTGGACGACCGGAAGCTGGTGAGTGCGGTGGCCAACCAGATTGGCGCCGCGGTCGAGAACGCCCGGCTGGTCGATCGAGACCTGCAGCAGCAGCGGCTGCAGCGAGAGCTGGAGCTAGCGCACGATCTCCAGCTGAAGCTGCTTCCGTCGCCTTCAGTGCTTCAGGGAGACGCCGAGGTCGCAGCCCGGTGTATCCCGGCCGACTCGGTCGGCGGGGACTTCTACACCTTCAGTCGTTTGGGGCGCGGCCGGGTGGGCGTCATGCTGGGCGACGTGGCCTCGCACGGGTTCTCCGCCGCGCTGGTGATGGCCCTGGTGATGTCGGCCGCGGGCATCCACGCCGCCGCCGAGACCACACCGGACGAGACGCTCACCGCACTGCTCGACAGCCTGGCCACTGAGCTGGGCAAGACGGAAATGCATTTCAGCGTGTTTTATGGAGTGCTCGACCCTGCCGGCCGGCGACTGTCCTACGCGAGCGCCGGCCACCCGCATGCGTTCCAGATTCCGCGCTCGGGGCCACCCGAGCGGCTCGAGGCCACGGCGCCTCCTCTGGGGCTCGCCGCGATGGGCACCATCCAGCGGCGCCAGGTGGCCTGGACCCCCGGAGCTGACCTGCTGGCGCTTTGGACCGATGGCCTGGTGGACGCTCGGAACCACGCCGGTGAGGCGTACGGCGAGCAGCGGCTGCTCGACAGTCTCACCGCGCACCGCACCGAATCGGTTGAGTCGATCGTCAACGCCGCCCTGGCCGAGGCCGAATCCTTCGGTGGCGATCCGATCGACGACCGCACGCTGTTGGTCATGCGGATCTGACGTGCCCCGGGCGAAGCGTCGCCTGGGTCAGCACTTTCTTACCGACCCCGGCATCCTGGCGCGGATTGCCGACGCGCTCGAGGCCCGGCCGGACGAGACCATACTCGAGATCGGCCCCGGCCCCGGCGCCCTCACCGCTGCGCTCGTAGGTAGAGCCGCTCGCGTAATCGCCATCGAGAAAGATCGAGACCTAATCGCTCCGCTCCGCGCGCGATTTCCTTCGGTCGAGCTGGTCGAGGCCGATGCCCTGAAAGTCGATTGGGGGAGCGTTGCTGGGGGGCCCTACCTCGTCGCCGGAAATATTCCTTACAACATCACCTCACCGCTGCTGGACAAAGCGCTTACTCCGCCGATCCCGCGCCGCATCGTTTTTCTGGTTCAAAAGGAAGTG
>DATKJJ010000615.1:0-2909 GCA_035543695.1 Gemmatimonadales bacterium
CGGGCGCAGGGTGGCCGAGTGTGGGCGGTTGGCACCACCGTCGTTCGGGCCCTCGAAAGTGCGGCCCTGCCCGATGGTACGCTGCAGCCTGGGTGTGCCGAAACCAAGCTCATGATTCTGCCGGGCTATACCTTCCGTACCGTGGACCGGCTGATCACCAACTTTCATCTGCCTCGATCGACCTTGCTCATGTTGGTATCCGCCTTTGCCGGTCGGGAGCTTATCCTGACGGCGTACCGTCATGCCGTGGCGGAACGCTACCGCTTCTATTCGTACGGCGACGCGATGGTGATCATCTGACCCGGAGCTCTCGGTGACCTTCTCCAATCCTGCGGGGAATGCTCCGGCTGCGGCCCAGGCCTATGTCCGAGCATTGCTGGACCTTCTCGGTACCCGCGATCCGCTCGCGGTGATGGCCGAACTGCTGCCCTGGCTCGAGCCGCGGCTTGCGAGCGTGCCTGAGCCCGTCCTCCGGAAACCAGAGGCTCCGGGCAAATGGTCGGTCATTCAAGTGGTCCAGCATCTGGCCGACAGCGATCTCGTGGCGGGATACCGCGTCCGGATGGTGGTGGCGGAGCATTCCCCGCCGCTGCAGGGCTACGACCAGGATGGATGGGCCAGAGAATTTCAGTACGACCAGGTGCCGCTCGCCGCCGCGCTGGATCAACTCCGCTCCCTCCGAATCGCCAATCTGCGGCTCTGGAGCCGACTGACCCCCGATCAGCTCCAGCGCGTTGGAATTCACAGCGAACGTGGAGCGGAGAGCGCAAGGCACATCCTGCGTCTCATGGCAGCGCACGATCTGGTGCATAGGCGCCAGATCGACCGGATTCTGGCTTCGGCTGGTTGATGTTCGAGTTCTGCCTGGAGGCCACTCAGGGCTTCGCCCGGGCGGGCACTCTCGCTCTCCCCCACGGCCCGGTGAAAACCCCAGCCTTCATGCCGGTGGGCACCCACGCCGTGGTTCGCGGACTGAGTGCGGGTGATGTCCGCCGAACCGGAGCGCAGATCATCCTGGGCAATACCTATCACCTGCATCTGCGTCCGGGCGAGGACGTGGTGCAGTCCATGGGCGGACTCCACCGCTTCACCACCTGGAGCGGACCGATGCTGACCGACTCGGGCGGATTCCAGGTGTTTTCACTGGAAGGACTCCGGCGCATCGAAGAGGACGGCGTCGAATTTCAGAGCCACATCGACGGCACGCTCCGGATGCTCACGCCCGAGAGCGTCATGGAGATCCAGTCGCAGCTCGGCGCGGATGTGGCGATGGCATTCGACCACGTGGTTCCGGGGCAAGCCTCGTTCGACGTGGCCGGCGAAGGCATGGAGCGGACCCTGCGCTGGCTCGACCGCTGTAAGGCAAAGCACGAGGAGTTGGCCGGGCGGCGCGGCGCTGCCCCCCAGACTCTCTGGCCCATCATTCAGGGCGGGGTGCACGACGAGCTTCGGCTCCGCTCGCTGGAAGGCACATTGCACCGAGGTCCCTGGACCGGCGTCGCGATCGGAGGGCTCTCGGTGGGTGAGCCGAAACCGGTTCTCCATCGCGTGCTGGAGCTGCTTCATCCCGTGCTGCCGCTTGGAATACCCCGTTATCTTATGGGCGTCGGATTCCCGCCGGATCTGCTGGAGGGAATCGCTCGAGGGATCGACCTGTTTGACTGCGTGGCGGCGACCCGAAACGGCCGCCACGGCACCGCCTGGCTGGAGACCGGCCGGCTCAACGTGAAGGGCGCGGCTCTCAAGGGGTCAGTGGAGCCGCTCGATCCTGCCTGCGATTGTGAGACCTGCACCACCTACCCGCGCGGATACTTGCGGCACCTGTTTGTGGTCGAGGACATCCTGGGCCTGCGCCTGATCTCGATCCATAACATCCGCTTCCTGGTGCGACTGGGTGAACAGGCCCGAGCCCATATTCTTGACGGTACTTTCGACCGGTGGAGCCGCGAGTGGCTCGCCCGTTACCACGCTGGGAGGAACACCTGATGTTACAGACTGGATCGGGTAGCGGCCTTTCCGTCCTCGTACTCCAGATGGCAGCCATCGGTCTGGTGTTCTACTTCCTGATTCTGCGTCCATCGGGACAGGCCCGGAAAAGGCACGCCGAGCTGCTGACCAAGCTCAAGAAGGGCGATGAGGTAATGACCAGCGGAGGGATCATTGGCCGGGTTCGGGAGATTAAGGAGATCGAGGCGGATGGTCTCAAGGAAGTCCGGGTAACGGTCGAGAGCGGCACCGCAACCGTTGTGGTCGAGCGGTCGAGAATCGTGCGGGTGGGTAACAGCGCGGCTGTGGCGGGTCCGGCTGCGTGAGCCTGCTGCAACTGCACCTCCTCGGCTCACCGGTGCTGCGGCAGCATAGCGAGGTCGTGCCGTCGGTAGATGAAGACGTCCGGCGCCTGATTGCCGACATGTTCGAGACCATGGATGCCGCCAAGGGCATTGGGCTGGCAGCCAACCAGGTCGGGGTCGCCCGCAGAGTAGCGGTCGTGGACGCGGACGACGACCGTTTCGTCATGGTCAATCCCCGCATCGTGGAGACAGAGGGACGGGCATCGGCCGAGGAAGGCTGCCTGTCGATTCCGGAGATTTATGGCGATGTCACCCGACCAGACCGGGTGGTGGTCGAGGCGCTGGATGCCGAAGGACAGCCCTACCGCAAGGAAGCCATCGGGCTGAAGGCCCGGGCCATTCAGCATGAGATCGACCACCTGGATGGGATCCTCTTTCTCGACCACCTGAGCCTGGTTCGGCGGCAAATGCTGCTCGCTAAGTGGCGACGCGAGCACAAGGACGACGCGGGATTTACCAAGGAGGTCAGCGGAGCATCTGCTCGGTCGGACTGATGCGGATCGTCTTTTTTGGGACACCGGAGTTTGCCCTGCCATCGCTGCAGGCACTGCTCCAGAG
>DATKJJ010000616.1:0-5636 GCA_035543695.1 Gemmatimonadales bacterium
CGGCGGTATTGCCGCCACTGGTCGGCGTTATCGCCTTTCTCTTCCTCTACGGCGAAAGCGGCTTCACGTCGCTTCTGGTCCAGTGGTTGTTTGGCTTGGATGAGCCTCCCTGGCGGCTGCAGGGCGCGGCCGCGATTCTCCTGGTCCACGCCTATTCGATGTACGTCTACTTTTATTTGTTTACCCGCGCAGGTTTGTCTTCGCTCGATGCCTCAGTGTTCGAGGCGGCGGCCAGTCTCGGAGCCGGCCGGGCACGCACGTTGAGGCGGGTGGTGCTGCCGTTGCTCTACCCATCGCTCGGGGGCGGTGCGCTACTCACCTTCATGACTGCACTGGCGTCTTTCAGCGCGCCCTACATCTTCGGCGGCGGCTTCCGGGTCATGCCCACTCAGATCGTGGCCACCCGGCTGAATGGCGACGACCAGCTGGCGATGGTCGAGACCGCATCGCTCACCCTGCTCGCCCTGCTGGCACTCTGGCTGCTTCGGGGAGCCCGCTCCCCCAACGAACAGAGCGGGGGGCGCAAAGGCGTCGCTCCGGCGCTGGTGCCGATCCGGAGCCCGGCGGCGCGGTTGCTGGTCGCGGTGCTCGGATGGGGCCTGGCCCTGGTGTTATTGCTGCCGCATCTGACGCTGCTGCTGGTCTCGTTCGTGCCCGCCGGCACCTGGACGACGGAGCCGTTTCCTCCCGCTTACACCTGGCGCAACTATCTCACCCTGATCCAGGATCCGGTCCGGGCCCGTCCGCTGTTGAACAGCCTCTGGCTGGCCACAGCTGCCACCGCTGCGGCCGTCGCCATCGCGCTGTTCGCCGGGATCCTGTCGGTCCGGACCCGAGTCCGAACCGGCGGGGCAATCCAGGGCCTGCTGACGCTGCCATGGGCCGTACCCGGAACCGTCTTTGCCATTGCACTCGCCACCGCGTTCAGTGTTCACGCCCCACTGGCCGGCCGGTTCATTCTGGTCGGCACCCTCTGGATCCTGCCGCTGGCGTATCTCGTCCGGGATCTGCCGCTGACCGGCCGGGCGGTGCTGGCCGGACTCCGCGGGCTCGATCCCTCGCTGGATGAGGCAGCGGCTAGTCTGGGTGCCGGCTGGTGGCGTAGCCTGCGGAGAGTGACCTTACCACTCCTCCGGCCGGCTCTGGTGGCAGGTGCGAGCCTGGCCTTTGTCACCGCCTTTGGCGATTTCGTAACCTCGATCATGCTGTACACCTACGACACCAGACCAATCTCGCTGGAAATTCTGTCCAGCCTGCGACAGTCCGATGTCGGAGTAGCGGCGGCGTATGGAGTAGTTCTGATGGCCGTTAGCGCGTTGGTCTTTGCGGTGGGTGCGGAGCAGGGCAGCACCGGATGAATCAATTCCGGCGGCTGGCCGTGCTGATCGCGGTCAACTTCGTGGACATGATCGGATTCATGATCGTGCTCCCGTTGCTCCCGTTCTACGCCCTGAAGCTGCACGCGACGCCGGAGACGATCGGCCGCCTGATCGCCTCGTTCTCCATTGCCCAACTGCTGGCCGCGCCGCTCTGGGGCCGAATGTCCGATCGGTACGGACGCCGGCCTGCTCTGCTGATCGGTTTGAGTGCCTCAGCCATCGCCTATGTGGTATTCGGATTCGCCAGCACCGTCTGGCTCCTCTTCCTCTCTCGCTTGGTCCAGGGCGCGGGTGGTGGAACCACAGGAGTGGCCCAGGCCTATGTGGCGGATACCGTCGAACCGGCCGACCGGGCTCGCGCCCTCGGCTGGCTCTCGGCGGCAACCTCTGCCGGCGTGATGGTTGGTCCCGCGATCGGTTCCTCTGCCGCCCATCTGGGTCAAGCGGCACCTGGCCTGGTGGCGGCTTCGCTTTGCCTCATCAACGTCTTTTTCGCCTGGCGATGGTTACCCGAGTCGCGTAAGGAGCCGGCCCAGAAGAGCGCCCAGCCTCGGCGGCCCCCATGGCATCCAGCCTGGGTGGCACTGCGGCACCCGACCACCGCCATCGCACGGCTGCTGTGGATTTACGGGGTTGGGATGCTGGCCTTTGCCTCCATGACCTCGGTGATGGCATTGTATCTCGGCGCCGAATTCGGGATCGACGAGAAGACCATCGGTTACATCTTTCTCTACGTCGGCGTGCTCTCATTCGTCATGCGTAGCCTGCTGCTCGGCCCGATCGTAGACCGCATCGGGGAGACCTGGGCCATGCGGATCGGCACCATGCTTCTGGTGGTCGGTCTGGCGCTCTATCCTCTGCCCCGAAGCCTCTGGACCCTGGCCATCGTGATCCCGCTGGTGCCGATTGGCACGGCCTTGCTCTTTCCGGCCACGACGTCCCTGATGTCGCGCGCATCAGACCCGCGTGAGCTCGGCACCACCATGGGAGTAGCCCAGACCTTTGCCGGGCTGGCCCGGGTGATGGCGCCGATACTCGCCACCATCGCCTTCCAGCGACTCGGTCACGGCTGGCCCTTCTACCTGGCCGCCGGCTATGTCGCTCTGGTGGGACTCATGGCATTTCAGGTGGACCCATACCCTCGAGTCACCAAGCCGGCAGCGGAAGGAGCCGAAGCCTGATGAGCGACGCGGAGCGGTTGGAGCAGCTGGAGCGTCGGATGGCGCAGCTCGAAGAACAGATGCGGGTTCTCACGGGGCAGCGGGGGAGCGAGGCAGCGAGGCAGCCATCCACTCCTGCTCAAGCCGCCCCGCGGCCCCGCGGCCCCACGGCCCAGCCTGCAACGGCCCCGCCGCCCCGCCGCCCCGCTGCCCCTCTTCTTTCATCCGAGCAATGGATCGGCCAGCGCGTTCTCCTCGCCGTGGGAGTCGTGGCGTTGATTCTCGCGGCGGGCTATCTGCTGCGGCTCTCGTTCGACCGGGGATGGATCTCGCCGGTCATGCGCTGCATCGGCGGCGCCGGCGCAGGGCTGATCGTGGGTGCTCTCGGCTGGCGCCTTCATCCGCGGTACCGCACCTACGGCGCCGCGCTGATCGGGTGTGGGGCGGCCATCATCTATCTGAGCGTATGGGCGGCCGCCCGGTTGTACGGCGTGGTGCCGCCCACCACCGGCATCCTTAGCCTGGCTCTGGTGTCGGTATCGCTCGCGATGATCGCGTACGCCATTGACGTCGAGGCGCTGGGCGCCACGGCGGCAGTGGGTGCTTTCTTCGCCCCGCTGTTGCTGGGGCGGAACAACGCCGATGCTGATCTGCTGTTGCTGTACCTCGCCTGCATGGCCGCGGGATTGGGGTTTGTGGCGGCACGCCGGAGCTGGCGGCTCACCATGTTCGTGGTGGCGCTCAGCTTCTTCGGTGTGGCCTACGCCGGAGCGGCGGACCGCGGCTCACCCTGGGGAGTCCTGCTCTATGGTGTGCTGGGCGGCAGTGCCGGGATCCACGTCGGATTGCGGGAGCACTGGTGGGAAACCCGCTTCCTCTCTTTCTCCGGGGGCTGGACCTTCGTGGCGGCGGCGAGCAGGCAGCTGGATCACCCCTGGGCCATCTTTGCGGCCGGGCTGGTGCTCGCGCTGCCGGTCTGGTGGTTCGCGCTCCGCAACGAGCGGATGCTGGCTTTTCCTCTCGGGCCCGGCGCAAGAGCTCCCGGCTGGTCTTTAGGTGAGGCGCTCTACTTCCTGCTGACTCCGCTCCTCCTGGGCTGGACCATCCATCAGCTCGATCGCCACTGGTTCGACACCCATCGCGGAGCAGCAGCGCTCCTGGTTGGACTCCCCTACTTGGTTGCAGGATATCAACGCGTACGGCCTGCCTTCGCTCTCGTGGCAGCGGCCGCACTGGGAACTGCTGCATGGAATCACTGGAGCGGTGTCCCCCGGGTGTGGGCGTTGCTCGCGCTGGTCCTGCTCTGGGCCGCGGTGGATCATCCGACCCGGCGGACCGACGGCCGCTGGTATTCGCTGGCCACATTATGGGCCGTGCTCCAGCAGCTTTTCGGCGAGGCTCTGCTTCGAAGGACCGCCGATGACGCCGCGTTCTTCGGCCCCTGGGCCGTGGCATTATGGGCTACCGCGTTGGTCTCCATGCTTCTTGCGGCAGGTCTGTGGCGCCGAGCCGGACTGGCTGGGGGGTCGCCGGTGCCGCAAGGCGGACTGTGGGCACTGGGCGGCGCCCTGATCCTGTTCGGAGTCACGGCCGAGATCCGGCGATACTTCAACCTCAAAACGCTTTCTGCATACACGGCTTCATTGGCTTCGAGTCTCGCGGTGAGTGCCTGGTGGCTGGTCTTTGCCGCGGCCTTGGTGGGCCTGGGCTTTCGCCGCGGTCTCAAGCCGGCCCGGGTGGCGGGGCTCGGTGTGGCCGGGCTGGCTGTCATCAAGGTTCTGGTGTTCGATTTGTCGTCCCTCGACGCGCTCTACCGGGTAGGCTCGGTGTTTATCCTGGGGCTCGTCTTCCTCCTTCTGGCCTATCTCTACCATCGGCAGGGACGCACCGCCACCCAGCCGAAGGAGACGCCATCGTGAACGAGCTTACTCGCCGCGCCTTTGCCGAGTCTCTGGCCATTGCCGCACTCGCTCCAGTGCTGGGTGTACCTCCCGGATCCATTCCGGTGCTGGACTGGAGTTCGCCCGCTGGGCCCGTCGACGCACCCGCCGGAGCTCTCGCCAAAGCTCTCGCCGGCGCGATTCGGGCGCAGTACGGATCCCGGCTCTCGGCCAAGGCTCTGACCACCATCACCGATCAGATCCAAAGCGGCCTGGAGCGGGTAGAGCGTCTGAAGAAGGTCCCCCTCGCCAATGGCGACGAGCCCGATTTCGTCTTCTCGGCTCAGAGATGACCGATTTCTCCTTCTTAACGGTGGAGGAGCTCGGGACGCTGCTCCGCAAGCGGCAAACCACGGCGGTGGATCTCACCAAGTTCTTTCTCGAGCGACTGGAACGGCTGGGTGCCCGCTTCAACGCAGTAGTGACGGTGCTGCGCCCTTCCGCGTTGGACGAAGCGGCTGAGCGAGACCGGGAGCTGGCCGGCGGCACCGACCGCGGACCGCTTCACGGCATTCCTTATGGCGTCAAGGATCTCCTGGCCGCCGAGGGTGCTCCTACCACCTGGGGAGCAGAGCCGTATCGGCACCAGATGCTTCAGGGTGACGCAACGGTCGTGACTCGCCTGCGCGCGGCAGGAGCGGTTCTCTGTGCCAAGCTGGGCATGGTGGAGCTCGCCGGGGGAATGGGATATAACCAGGCATTCGCGAGTTTCACCGGTCCGGGCAAGAGCCCCTGGGATCCGAGCCGTTGGTCGGGCGGATCGTCCAGCGGTCCTGGGTCTGCCGTCGGTGCGGCGATGGTCCCATTCGCTATCGGGTCCGAAACCTGGGGGTCCATTCAGTTTCCCTCGGCATTCTGCGGAGTAAGCGGTCTGCGTCCCACCTATGGCCGGGTGAGCCGGCACGGGGCGATGGCACTGAGCTGGACGATGGATAAGCTGGGCCCCCTGGCCCGCACCGCCCGTGATTGTGGGATCGTGCTTGCAGCGATGGCTGGTCCGGACCCCGAGGATCCATCCAGTCTTCCTGAGAAGTTCGTCACTCCATCAGCCACGGCCTCTCGCCGGTTCCGGATTGGTATTTTGAAGGGCACGCGGGAGAAGGTTCAACCGGAAGTTCTGCAGAACTTCGAGAATTCGCTCTCGGTACTGCGAGAGT
>DATKJJ010000617.1:0-3068 GCA_035543695.1 Gemmatimonadales bacterium
GCGCCCGGAATGGGCCGCCCGCTCGACTCCATCCGCACGATGCCCTCGATCACGCCGTCGGTCGGTCGCGGGACATCCTGCACCTGCTCGCCGCTGAAGGGACAGCGCATCCCGGCGGCCATGGTGCTCACCGGCAATCCCGCAGAGGTGGGGCCGACGTTCCCGCCCCGGGGCGACTTCGGGCCAAACAACCGGCGGGCTTCGCTGACCATCGGATCCTCCCGCTCTGCCGCGGTGGCGTTTGCGGTCGGCTTCTCCGGGTGGGGATCGGCTGCAGCCGGTTTGTCGTGCTCGGGCACCCGCACGTCTTTCTTTGCCGGCAGGGCCAGCTCTTTCGGGGGACGACGGAATGCGTCGGCCAAGGCCCGAGGCAGCGGGGGAGGGGGAGGAGGTGGCTTGGGTGCCGGCTGTGGTTTTGGCGCTGGTGGCGGCTTGGGCGCCGGCGCCGGTTTGGGTCTCGGCGGCGCCGCTTTGGGCGGCAGGTACACCATCTGTACTGCCTGCGGCCGGTCCTGAGCCTGGCTACTTCTCTCGTCCCGATTGGTGGTGGTGGAAAAGATCACCAGGAGGATGATCGCCGCGTGCAGCAGCACGCTGACCGCCACCCCTGGCGAATTCGGCTTCCGGGCGCTGAGCTGCTCCCATTCCCCGAATGGCGTGTGCTTCCGAATCGGACTCGGACGCACCAGCCCCAGGCCGAACGGTCGCCGGCGCCCGAACATCCCGACTTACCTGCCCGGCGCGGTACATCTGAGTGACATGCCACAACTCCTCTGATCGGTCGCGCCTGGGGTTTCGGCACCAGAACTACGTCGCCCTGGTCTCTGGCGTTGGTGATCCGCTCAATCTAGGCGGGGGGAGAGTGTTATGGTGGGAGTTTAAAGGCAATACACAAAAGGTGGGGGGCTTACGGGAGAGGTCACCCCTCGCTACGTGCGGGGTGACATCAGAGTCGGGTGACAGCGATTCGCTCACTCGATGCGGAGCGACCTCAGTGCTGCCTGGCCACCGGATGTCACCGCCAGTTCGGCCGAGAGCTTGTGCTCCCGGATCGCCTGTTCGTACATGTGGCCGGTGCCCTCCTGCACGAAGTACGACTCGATCCCGAACTGGAGCGAGCCGTAGCGGCCCATCTGCCCCTTGAGAAAGAGCCCGCCATCAGGCTTGGCTACGGTGTATTTGTCGGCCCTCCAGTGCACCCGGTCCGAGTCCGGCACCAGGGTCACGTATACCGGCCGCCCTTCCGTCTTCTTCGAGCCCCATACCTCGCTTTCAGACAGACCCTGAATCCCGGAACGGGAGCCCCGGCTGAAATCGTAGCTGAGGGTGACGTAGTCGCCCCGGAACAGATCCCGCGGATCGACCGGCTGCACCCGCACCAGCACGGTCTGCCCGGTCACCAGCGGAATGGCCCGGAGCCCGATCATCGCGACCAGGATCGCCAGCTGAGCCACCACGGTGAACTTGAGAGCCTTTCGCTCGCGGGCCTGGAGCCATCCGAGGACGTTGGCGTCCACCCAGCGCAGCACCGCCTCAGGCATACCGCACCTCCTTGCGTCCCTGCCAGTAGCGGCCCACGGCGAACAGGATCGCGCCGCAGCCGAAGAACATCATGGCCGCACCCACCATGCCTCCGGCGCCGCCGAACAGATCCACGTAGCGCAACACCGCCCAGAGCAGGAAGTACAGCACACCGGCGCTAAAGGGCCGTCCGCGGTCTTCCCTGAGTCCGGTCTGCATCAGCCAGAAGGCCCCCGCCACCATGGCGACGTTGACCAGTACGGTGGCCAGCAGCGCACCGTTCCCCGGCCCACCCGGTCCCTTGAACCCGACCGCGATCAGCGGCAACACCGTCATCAGCACCGCAAGTCCCACCGGCACGATCTGACGTTGGGTGATCTTCCGCCCCCCCAGCTGCACGATCGCCAGGGCCACCAGCGCGAGCAGAGCCGGCGGGATGACCACCCTCATCGAGTCCTCTCCCAGATGCTTGCCCAGGCTGTAGAAGCTGAGCGGCACCAGGGCGCCTCCCACCAGCAGGCTGCCGTAATACCGATATGGAACCGCGAACCGGCTTCCCTCGGCATGCGACTCGGCGATCACCAGGAGCAGCGCGCCGACGGCGCCCACGAAGTAGATCGGGTTCGATCCCAGCTTCCAGGCAAACGCCTGGAGCACGGTCCACCAGGCGAGGAGTGGGACATACATGCTCAGGGTGCGCACCGAATCCTTCCGGTACGCCCAGACCATCCCAGGCAAGGCGAGAATTGGGAGGCTGTACGCGGCGTTGGGAATGACGTTCCAGCGGCCGAAGAACCAGCCGCCCAGATAGCTGAAATTGAGGATCTCCTGGCCCACCCATACCGCGAGGATACCGACCACCAGCGCGTGCAGCAGCCGGGTCTCGAGACACAGTGCGAACGGCAGGATACCGACGGCCCACCACCAGAGTCCGTCGGGATAGTGCGCGTTGATATGAAAGACCTGGGCGACGAGCCAGATGCCCGCCCCGTAAAACAGGCAGCCGAGGAAGAAGACCGTCTCCGAGCCGGCTCGAGCGTTCCGGCCGTAGCGGAGGGAGAAGCCGATGGCGTGGGTGAGCGCGATGGTGCCGAGCACCATGGCGAGCTTGGTCAGGCGATCGAGCTGGTTCCAGTTGTAGCCGATCAGGAGGAGCGCTGCCAGACCCACCAGGGTCGCCGCCGCAGCCATGAGAGTGAACACCGCCCGAGACCGCCCCCGCTCGGCCAGCTCTCCGGCACCCTCGTAGAGGTCGGCGATGCGGCGGGACTGTTCCTCGGAAACAATGGCGTCTCGGCGCCAGACGTTCAGCTCGTCCAGCAGCCAGGCGCGCTGCTTTGCGGTTATGGCTCGCTTCGACATGGTCCGCCGCGATCGGAGTGAGAGGGACGCACTTAGTTTCGGCTAATGCGGACTCGGTCTTGATCGAGTACGCTCATCCAGAGCGAGTGTTGTCAGTCTGAGCGCAGGGTAGAATCTCTCTGGCCCGGCCGCTCAGGATGATACCTTCTGGAAGTACTCGCGCCAGGATTGGGGCAGGGCAGGGG
>DATKJJ010000618.1:0-6601 GCA_035543695.1 Gemmatimonadales bacterium
CAGCGCGGAATCCCAGTCGAGCCGCCGGTAGAGCCGCTCGCCCTCCAGATACGCGCGAAGGGCCTGGAGCGAGTCGGTGGTAAGGGAGGCAAGCCGGAGATTCGGAATCGGCTCCTTGGAGCGCCAGACATCGCGAAGCAAGGCCAGACTGAGCCGGTCCACCACACCCAACACACTGTCGGCGGGACCGTCCACTTGGGCCCGGCCGAGCTGCTCGCCGTCGATGCTGTAGATATCGGCCGCCAACCGAACCCGGTCGCCGGTGCTTACTGCGCTCCCCAGCAATACCGAACCGGCGTGGAGATCGCGGCCGACCGCAAGCGCGTGAGAGAGATCGTTTGTGCTGGCGCTGCCGGAGCTGCCCCACTCCCGCAGCACCACCCTGGGATCCACGGTGTTGATCCCGCCGACGCCGCGCAGGTTGGTGGCGAGGAGATCCATCATGCCTTCACCCAGGAACTCGACCCCGGGTCCGGAGGCGTGGAACGGCAGCACGGCCAGGGTCTCCGCCGCGGGTGCCACTGTTCGTCGAGTGGAGTGAGTGGCCAGCCAGCCACCGGCGCCGGCAGCAGCGAGCAGCGCCAGAGCGGCCATGATATAGCTGCGGCGGCGAGCCCCCGCCGTTGGCGCGGCCCCGGCCCGGCGAAGCGCCGCTCCGAACATCGCCATGTCGGGATATCTGGCCGAGGGCTCGAGCGCCATTGCTCGAAGCACCACCTGCTCCAGCTCGGCGGGAACCTCCGAGCGCACCCGGCCGACGTGGGGTCGCGGGGCGCTGAGCGTCTTGGCGATCACCGACTGATTGGTTGGACCGGTAAAGGGAGGCTCGCCGGCCAGCATTTCGTACAACACACAACCAAGGCTGTACTGATCGCTGCGAGCATCTATGGCCTCTTCAGCGCTGGCCTGCTCCGGACTCATGTAGAGTGGAGTGCCGATCGCAATGCCGGCCCGAGTGAGCCGGGTGTCTTCGGCTTTCTCGGGCGACACGCCGAGCTGGATAGCCTTGGCCACACCAAAGTCGGCCACCACGGCATGACCGCCGGTCAGGAGAATATTCTCCGGCTTGACGTCCCGGTGCACGACACCGTGAGCGTGGGCGTAGGCCAGTGCGTCGGCGACTTCACTGGCGATGGCCACCGCGAGGTCAATCGGCAGACGCTGGTCTCTCTGCAGCCGTTGCCGCAGCGTCTCGCCCTCGACGAAGGGCATGACGAAGTAGGGCATGGGGCTGCCGTCGCCCAGGTCGACCACGCCCGAATCGAAAACAGGAAGGATGTGCGGGTGCTGCAGGTTGGCGACGAGCTCGATCTCCTGCAGGAATCGGGCAACTCCCGCAGGGCCGCTCAACTCCGGCCGAATGACTTTCAGCGCGACCGAGCGTTTGTGGCGGAGGTCGCGGGCCTGGTATACGGTGGCCATACCGCCAGCCCCGACCTCCCGCTCCAGGACGTAACGGTCGGCCAAGGCCGCGGCGAGCTTCTGAGGGACGTCGCTCATCGAGCCCGGAATCTAAGCCCCCACTGAAAAGCCCGGCCCGGTTCGGCCAACGTAGATTGATGGCTCATGACGTTCTCTGGTTTACGCGCGCTTCCTTTCGCTCTCATTATCGCGGCCTCCCCAACCGCGGCCCAGACCCGGCCCTGCGATGTAGAATCAGCGGAGAGTCCGAGTCGGGACCTCTACTGTATGGAGCTGGTGGCCGCGCCTGGATTCAGCGGCGTATCGGGTCGTCTCGAGCTGGGCCATATCCCCGGTCCGTTTACCGTCGCCGTCACACCCGATGGGCACATCCGGTTTCGGCTGATCCTCTCGGCAGCAGGGTTGCCCCCGCCCTCATCGCTCGGTGACTTCACTGCTTACGTGGCCTGGGTTGCGACACCCACCATGGACTCGATCGTGAGACAGGGTGTGGTGAACAATGGCCGGACAACGCTAGGAGTCGTCGATCTCGAGAAGTTCACCTTTCTGGTTACGGCGGAGCGAAGCCGGAGCCCGCGGCGACCTGGGCCCCGAACAGTGCTTCGCGCGCAGTCCCCTGCCACTCGGCTCTTTCCGCCGGACCTGCTTCAATTGACGCTGGGCTCGATGACTGGGCCCAGAGCAGCAGAGAATTCGGAGCACGGCTCACCGCAGCACGATCCCGCCTCGACGCCGGATCAATTCGGCTGGACTACGGTTCCAATGCCGCCCGGCATTACGATGCTCCCCGCCGAAATGGCGTTGCGACCCAGCCTGGCCGGATGGCTTCCTGCGGGCCCAGCCGAGCCGGCTCAGCCGCGGGAGTTGATCAGGTTGAACGATGGAGACACCCTGCGCCTGGAAGCGGACGTCGTCCAGCGGACTATCCGGGGCCGAACCTACACCATGCTTGGATTCAACCGGCAGCAGCCCGGTCCACTGCTCGAGGTCCAGCAGAACTCGCGGCTTACGGTGCGCTTCGTCAATCGCCTGCCGCAGCCCTCATCGGTTCACTGGCATGGGATTCGGCTGGATAACCCGAACGATGGAACTCCGGGGTTGACTCAGCCCGCGGTCGAGCCCGGCGCCGAGCTGGTGTACCACCTGCGCTTTCCCGACGCGGGGATCTACTGGTACCACCCGCACGTGCGAGAGGACCTCCAGCAGGAGCTGGGTCTCTATGGGAACCTGCTGGTCCGCTCGGACTCTGGGACGCTGGAGGCGGTAGACCGGGAGGCCGTGCTGATGCTGGACGATATCCTGGTGTCCGACGCCGGAATGGTGCCGCTGGGACGGGACACACCAACTCACGCTTTGATGGGTCGATTCGGCAATGTGTTCCTGGTAAACGGGGAGCCCGACTACCACCTGCGACTCAAACGGGGCGAGGTCATCCGCTTCTTCCTAACCAACGCCGCCAACGCCCGGATGCTGAATCTTTCCTTCCCCAACACTCGGATGAAGCTGGTCGGCTCCGATCTGGGTCCCTACCAGCAGGATGAATGGGTCAGCAGTGTGGTCATTGCTCCCGCTGAGCGCTACATCGTGGACGTGCGGTTCGACCGGCCGGGCAAGGTACCGTTGGTGAATCGAGTGCGCGGGCTCAACCACCTCTATGGCCGTTTTTTCGATGAGGTGGACACTCTGGGCCTGGTGGAGGTTTCGGCCAAGGCGGCCCCAAGGAGTCGGGGCGGCAATTTCGGGGAGCTGAAGCACCACGCCGAGGTCGCTGCAGAGCTGGAGCGGTATCGGCGTGACGCCGATAGCGCACCAGAGAAGACTCTGATTCTCACACTGCACACGGCGGACCTGCCGGCTATCAGCCAGCGGCTCATGCAGCTGGACTCGATCTACTTTCCTCCGGTGGAGTGGAGCGGGACGATGCCGATGATGAACTGGGCCTCAACCGGCCGGCAGGTACGATGGATTTTGCAAGATCGGGACAGCGGGAAGGAGAACATGGACATCTCCTGGCACTTTCGCCGAGGCAAACCAGTCCGGATCAAGCTGGTGAATCAGCGGCAGAGTGTGCATGCCATGCAACACCCCATCCATTTTCACGGACAGCGATTTCTGGTTTTGGCCGTGAACGGGGAGCCCAATCACAACCTGGTCTGGAAGGACACCGTTCTGGTGCCGGCGGGAAGCACGGTGGATATTCTGCTCGACCCTTCCAACCCAGGTCGCTGGATGGCCCATTGCCATATCGCCGAGCACCTGTCCGCCGGCATGATGGCCGCCTTCACCGTAGAGTAGACGATCCTTCACTTCGTTCAGGATCACATCTTGGGAGAACCTATGCGGGCCCTTGCCTTGCTCCTTGCGCTGTCCACTTCGCCGGCCGCGATGCTGCTTGCCCAGCGACCCGACTCGCTGGCAGAGGAGGTGCGGAAGTACGTGTCGGTGGATACCGGCGCCGTGGCGCTGACCCACGTGCTCCTGATCGACGGAACCGGCAGCGCTCCCAAGGCGGACCAAACCGTGCTGGTTCAGAATGGGCGCATCGCGCAGGTCGGGCCGGCCGCCAGTGTCCGTGCGCCGGCCGGGGCGGTCACGATGGATCTCAGCGGACACACCCTGATTCCTGGGCTGATCGGGCTGCACGACCATCTCTTCTACACCGCGGCAGGCGGGCGCGCGGCCCAGATGTCGTATACCGGTCCGAGGCTGTACCTCGCCTCGGGAGTCACCACGATTCGCACCGCGGGCGGCCGCTCGCCCTACGCGGAAATCAATTTGCGGGAGAACATCAACCGGGGCCTGGTGCCCGGGCCCCGGATTCATCTCACGGCTCCGTACATCACCGGTGCCCCGGGCGGCGGCAGCATGGACGTGGTCACCACACCGGAGGAGGCGCGCCGGTTCGTAGCGTACTGGGCCAGTGAAGGGGCCACCTGGATCAAGGCATACACCGACATCCGTCGGTCGGAGCTGGGAGCGGCCATCAAGGAGGCCCACCGGCGGGGGGTCAAGGTCACCGGACATCTCTGCTCGGTTTCGTTCCGGGAAGCGGTGGAGCTGGGGATCGACAACCTTGAGCACGTGATGCTGACCGCCTCGGATTTCGATCCGTCGAAGCAACCCGATGTGTGTCCGGTCAGCGTCATCGGCCGCAACAATTCGACCGATGTGCACAGCGAAACCGCGAAATCGGTGATCCAGACGATGATTCGGCACAAGGTGTCGATGACATCGACCCTGGCGGTCTACGAGCCGTTCGTCGCCAACCGCCCGACCAAGGACGCGCGGGTGCTGAATGCGATGTCGCCCGAGGTGCGGGCCAGCTACATGAAGATGCGCAATGAGATCGACTCCAGCGGCAGCGGCCCGATTGCGGCGGAAGGACTCCAGAGCGCCATGGCATTCGAGAAGGAGTTCGTCGAGGCTGGAGGCCTCCTCGCGGCCGGGGTCGATCCGACCGGCCTGGGCGGGGCGCTGGCCGGCTACGGCGATCAGCGAAACTACGAGCTGCTGACGGAAGCCGGATTCACTCCCCAGCAGACCATACAGATCATGACCTTGAACGGAGCGAGAATTCTGGGGGTGCAGCAGCGGCTGGGCTCGGTCCAGGCAGGCAAGCTCGCGGATCTGGTGGTGCTCAAGGGCGACTTGACCAGCCAGCCTTCGGCCATTCGAAACCCCACCGTGGTGTTCAAGGACGGCGTGGGGTACGACCCGGCCAAGTTGATTGCTTCCATCGAAGGACGGGTGGGGATCGATTAGTTCCGATGGCGATATCGGGCGTGATTCGAGTCGATCGACGAGAGATCGAGATCAGCCGACCGGAGAAGGTGCTCTTCCCCGACGACGGCATTACCAAGGGAGACCTGATCGAATACTACGCCCGGATTGCGCCGCGCATGCTGCCGCAGCTCAGGGACCGGCCGCTCACGCTGGAGCGCTATCCCAACGGCATCAATGCCAAGCGTTTTTTTCAAAAGGAGGTCTCGACCTACTTCCCCAAGTGGATCCGAAGGTTCACGGTAGAGAAGGTGGGAGGGACCGTCACTCACGTCGTCTGCAACGACACCGCCACCCTGGTCTACCTCGCCAATCAGGCCTGCGTCACGCCCCACATCTTTCTGAGTCGCACGGATAAGCTCGACGTACCGGACCAGCTGGTTTTCGATCTCGACCCCCAGGGCGACGACTTCGAGCTGGTCAGGGCGACAGCGCTGGACTTCAAACAGTTACTCGATGAGCTGGAGCTGCCGGCTTTCCTGAAGACCACCGGGTCGCGCGGGCTTCACGTGGTGGTTCCCTTGCAACGGCGGGAGCCGTATGACAAGGTTCGCGCCTTCGGACGGGATCTGGCCGGCGTCATCGTGAGCCGGGCGCCCCGAGCCCGGACCATGGAGCAGCTCAAGGCCAATCGGGGCAATCGGATCTTCATCGACACCAACCGGAACGGCTACGCCCAGTTGGTGGCGCCGGCCTACGCGGTGCGGGCGCGCAAAGGAGCGCCGGTCTCCGTACCGCTGGACTGGGGTGAGCTCAAGAAGAAGGATCTCCGGGCCAACAGCTTCACCATCCGCAACGTCTTTACCCGCCTGGACCAGATTACCGACCCCTGGGCCGATTTCTGGGATAGTGCTGTATCGTTGGCCGGCGCCCGGCGCAAGCTCGGTCGATTGGCGCGCTAGTCGGCCTTCCCGCCTTCCTGCCCCGCTGCCCCGCTTTTACAGATACCGACCGACCGCCATCGCGCTCGCCGCAATGACCAATAAGCCTGCGGCGAGCCGAGCGCCCATCGCCATCCGGTTCTGGAGCCGACTCAGCTCGGCTTGCTGCTCGACTGACGGTGCGGCGGACCCAATCGCCTGCCCCACGGCCAGCATCTTACGACCCGCCGAGCCGCTGATCCCGCCTCCGACGGCGGCAGCAAGGACGGCGGCGAGTGCGCCTACGCCATAGGCGATCCCGGGGCGGGTTCCGGCCCAGGCCCCATGGGTCGCTGCCGCCATGCGGGCGTACATGGTTATTCCCGACAATACGGTTAACCCCGCGGCGAGCCCGAGATAGAACTGCAGCCGTTGCTGCTGCATGAGCGTTTGCATGAACCGGCCCCCTTCCCGTCCAGTCGCACGCACTGTCGGAATGAGGAATCCGGCCAGCAAGATCATGGCTCCAGCCCAGAAGA
>DATKJJ010000619.1:0-2752 GCA_035543695.1 Gemmatimonadales bacterium
TGGCGGTAGCGCCGAAGGCTCCAAACCCGGCGCGGCCGGTCAGCGCGTAGGCGGTGCCCTTGCCGGCCTCCTCATCGGGAAAGCCCACGTCGCCGTAAAGGGCGATGCCGGAGGCCACGCCGCTGTTATTGACCGGGATGCCGCGAACCTGGGCCAACACCACTTGGCTGCCAGCGGTGAGGCACAGCGTCAGGCTCGCGATCGCGAGAGCCGCCTGGGCGCATTGTCTCATCGTCGTCTCCAGGGTATGCGGAAAAACTCCGCCGATGGGGCGGCGCGCCAGAAGCTAGTCCGGGCCCTGTCCCAATGCAAACGCCCGCCCGCGACGTCGCGGACGGGCGCAACCCTCGCAGCGGAGATTATTTGATGTACGTTGCCGCTATACCGAGACCTTCGATGTCACCGACACCACCACTGACCCGCACCCCGAAGTTCTGGCTGAACCGCATGTCCACACCCAGACCCAGCGCGAAATCCACATTGCTGTCGCCACCGCCGAAGGTCGGGACGAGTACCGGATGGGCGTAGGGAGTAAAGGTGGTTTTCGAATTTTCCAAATCGAAGCGCCGACCAAGCGAGAAGCCAACCGGAATGTAATAGGCATCATCGCCATCACCCACGTTGGCGCCAAGGCCCACGGTAAGCGCTCCATCCAGGGGGAAGCTTTCACTGTACTGGACAATGCGGGTGCGGAAATCTCCGCCCAGGAGGACCCGGGTACCGCCCCCGATTTCTGTCCCGCTAAAGGTCTCATCGGACAACTCAGACCAGCCACCACGAATGCTGAAGTCATAGGGCCCCTTCCCGTAGGAATAGAACCCTTCCATTGCGTACGACACTCCTTCGCCCGGATCAGAAAACGCAGCGCCGAACTCATGAGTGGTGAACGCCCGATACGGCGCCTTGAACATCGGCGTTCCGGTCTCCTGGGCCGCCGCATCGGTCGCCCACAGTGCAACCGCTGCTGCCACCAGGATCCCGCCGCAGAGCTTACGACGCATGACTTTCTCCTTGTACGTGTTCGGTGACCACGCGCACGCGATTGTCGACGACCTGCAGGAATCCACCACGTATGGAGAAGCGACTGACGGTTTCGCCGCGACGTACCGTCAGAGAACCCTCACCCAGCAGTGTCATGAACGGTGCGTGGTTCGGCAGGATGCCGACCTGTCCGTCAAAGGCGGGCACCACCAGCGCGTCCGCCTCACCGTCGAACATAGACGCCTCAGGAGAGATCACCGTGACCTGCATCACCCGCTCGCGAGCTGTTTGGCGCGAGCGATCACGTCATCGATACCGCCCTGCATGTAGAAGGCTTGCTCCGGCAAATTATCGAACTCGCCCGAGACCACGCGCTCGAAGCTCGAGATCGTGTCCTCGAGCTTGACGTACTTGCCGGGGAATCCGGTGAACTGCTCAGCGACGAAGAATGGCTGAGAGAGGAATCGCGCGATGCGGCGGGCCCGGGCGACAATGAGCTTGTCTTCCTCACTCAGCTCATCCATGCCGAGAATGGCGATGATGTCCTGCAGCGCCTTGTAGCGCTGCAGGATCCGCTGCACGCCGATGGCCACGTCGTAGTGCCGCTGTCCGACGTATTGTGGGTCGAGAATACGGCTCGAGCTGTCCAGCGGGTCCACCGCGGGATAGATGCCCAGCTCGGCAATGGCGCGGGAGAGCACCACGGTAGCGTCGAGATGGGCGAACGCGGTTGCCGGCGCCGGATCGGTCAAGTCGTCGGCCGGAACGTAGATCGCTTGCACCGAGGTAATCGATCCGCTCTTGGTCGAGGTGATCCGCTCCTGCAGATCGCCCATCTCGGTGGCCAGCGTCGGCTGGTATCCCACCGCGCTCGGCATCCGGCCAAGCAGCGCCGAGACTTCGGAGCCGGCCTGGGTAAAGCGAAAGATGTTGTCGATGAAGAGGAGCACGTCCTGCCCCTGGACATCGCGGAAGTACTCGGCCACGGTGAGGCCGGTCAGGCCTACCCTGAGCCGGGCGCCGGGCGGCTCGTTCATCTGCCCATAGATCAGCGCCACGTTCTCCAGAATCTTCGCTTCCTTGAACTCGAGATAGAGGTCGTTGCCCTCGCGGGTTCGCTCGCCCACCCCGCAGAACACCGACCGACCGCCGTGGCCCTTGGCCACGTTGTTGATCAGCTCCTGAATCACCACGGTCTTACCCACGCCGGCACCGCCGAAGAGGCCGATCTTGCCGCCCTTCACAAAGGGCGCAATCAGGTCGATGACCTTGATGCCGGTCTCAAAGATCTCGGTCTTCGCCTCGAGATCGGTGAACTTCGGGGTCTCCCGATGAATGGGCCAGCGCTCGGTGTCCTTGGGCAATGGCGGTCCACCGTCGACCGGCTCGCCCAATACGTTGAGAATGCGGCCCAGCGCCGCCTCGCCAACCGGCGCAGTGATCGGGCTGTTGGTGTCCGTCACCTGCATCCCGCGGGTAACTCCGTCGGTGGTGCTCATGGCCACCGCACGCACCTGATTCTGTCCGATATGCTGCTGCACCTCTGCGGTCAGCCGGACGGGCACCGAGCCGCTGCTGTCCTCGATGACCAGCGCGTTGTAGATCTCGGGCAGGTGCTCCGGCTCGAACTCCACGTCGAGCACCGGGCCGATCACCTGTACCACCCGCCCGATGTTCCTTTCGGTGGTCTTTCCGGTGCCGACTTTTTCGGTTGCTATCGCAGTAGCCATCGTGTGTCTCTCATCTCAGTGTGATATGACTACCCCTGCAA
>DATKJJ010000620.1:0-2047 GCA_035543695.1 Gemmatimonadales bacterium
CCGGCTCAGCACCAGTTCGCTGTTACCGGTCCCCTTGAACTCTTCGAAAATCACCTGGTCCATCCGGCTTCCGGTGTCCACCAGCGCAGTCGCGATGATGGTCAGCGAACCGCCACCGTGGCCTGGGTCGATCCGGCGGGCACTGCCCAGAAACCGCTTGGGCTTTTCCATGGATTGTGCGTCCAGCCCTCCGGACAGGGTCCGGCCGCTTCCTTTTTCCACGGTATTGTATGCCCGCGCCAGGCGGGTGAGCGAATCTACGATCAGAACCACGTCGTCACCCAGCTCTACCCGGCGTCGCGCACGCTCCAGGGTCAGCTCGGCCAGGGCGACGTGGCGTTGCGCCGGATTGTCGAAGCTCGAGGCGATGACTTCTCCCACTCCCGCGGCTTCCATCTCGAACACCTCTTCCGGGCGCTCATCCACCAGGAGGATGAACAGATCGGCGCCGGGGTAATTGACGCTCACTCCCTGGGCGATCGACTGGAGCACCATGGTCTTGCCCGCCTTGGCCGGCGCCACGATGAGGGCGCGCTGCCCCTTGCCCAGCGGGCAGAGCAGATCGATCACCCGGTTGGTGTAGTCCGCCTGGCCTCCGGCGGCGCCATCGGCCTCGAGCCGCAGCCGCTCGTTGGGATGAATCGCCGGAAGGCGATTGAAATCGAGGCGCTCGCCAAGAGTGTCCGGAGCTCTTCCCAGGACAGAGGTGACCTTTTCCAGTGAAGGGCCTCTGCCTTTGCCGCCGGTCCGCACCGAGCCGTCGATCTCGTCGCCCGGCCTGAGCCCGAGCTGGCGAATGAGACGCTCGCCCACATGAACGTCGCCGTGGGATGGCAGATACCCCGCCTCCCGCCGGCGAAGAAATCCACTGCCTTTGCCCGCCAGCTCCAGGACGCCCAGCATCAGCGTGCCGCCGCGGCGGCAGACTTCTTGATTCGATGGAGAATGGCCGTGAGTCCCTGAGTGCGGGTCATCCCGAGGGTCTCGCTCAGACCGAGACGATCCAGCAGGTCGAGGGGGATGCCGGCCACGGCCTCCGGCTTTTCGCCGTCGAGCGTGCGCGCCAGCAAGGAGATGAATCCTCGGACGGTGGGGGCTTCCCGGGGCACATCCGCGTGGATGTGGACTCCACCCTCATCCACCTCGACCCAGAGGTAGACTATGGTCTGACATTCGTCCACCCGGTTATGGCCCAGCCGCTTTTCCGCCTCGTAGCGGTCGGGGAGAGGCGGCAGCTTGTTCGAATAGTCGAGGAGGGTTTCCAATCGGGTCTGTCGGTCGGCTGCCTTGAAACGGGGAATCAGTTTTTCCAGGCTCGGCATTCCGGCTCTTTCCTCAGGTTCCTCCTATCAAGCTGGCACGCTTTGGGCTTTACGGCTATCCCTCTGGCTGCGCTCCCGCTCCAAAATCGTCCGCTTGCGGTCCGCACCCCAACGATAGCCGCCGGTTTCTCCGTGCTCCCGAATGGCCCGGTGGCAAGGAATGACCAGCGCCAGCCGGTTGCTCGCGCAGGCGGCGGCAACGGCCCGGGCTGCGGTTGGCCGGCCCAGTTCCCGGGCAATGGCCTGGTAGGAGCGGGTCTCTCCGGCGGGAATTCTCCTCAGCGCGTCCCATACTTGGTGCTGGAAGTCGGTGCCCGCTACATCGAGCGCAAGCACCGTATCCCGTCCCCCGTCAAGGCGGTCAACCACCTGGTCGGTGTACGGCTTGAGTGCTCCATCATCTCGCTCCAGCTGCGCCTCCGGAAACTCTTCTCGAAGTCTTCGCTCCAGGTCGGGGGCGTCGTCGCCCAGCATGACGCTGCAGAGCCCGCGATCGGTGGCCGCCGCCAATAAATGGCCGACCGGAGAGAGTACCACCGTAAAGCTGATCCTGAGCCCTCTACCTCCTCTGCGATACACCCCGGGAGTCATGCCTAGTGAGGATCGGGCATGCTCATAGGCGCGGCTGCCCGAACCATATCCCGCGTCGTAGGTGGCCCGACTGACGGTGTCCCCCTGCCGGAGCCCGGACTTCATCCGCTCCATCCGCAGGGCACTCGCATAGG
>DATKJJ010000621.1:0-2385 GCA_035543695.1 Gemmatimonadales bacterium
CACGCCGGCCCAAAAAAGGGCGAGCCAGCCAGCAGCCTCAGCGAAGGTCCCTTCTGGATCAAACGAGAGCACGGCCACGATTCCACCAGCCAGCGCGAGCGAAACCGCCACGTTGCGTATCCTGCGCGTTCGGGTAGCTGCCACCAGATTCTTCCACAGAATGGCCCCCGCTGGCCATCCAGTAGCGGCCAGCCGAACCAGCGTCCGTCTGGGCTGGGACCGAGTGGTGGAAGCGCGGACGCTCTCACTCGTCAGCGCAGTTGCTCTGCGGAGCGATACTCCCGCCGCTGCTTCCTCGAACGCGGTGTCGGAGCGAACCACCCAGACATAGTGCAGCAGCATGAGGAGCAGGGCAGGCCAGAGGGCCGCGAGCCAGTCCGTCATGTTGTGAACAGCGAGCGGGCGAACCATGATGCGGAAGGGGTACGTCAGGACACGGGGAAGCGGATGATCAAACGCGGCGGCCACAGCACTGAGAAAGCCAGATCCCGCCTGCTGCCGTGCGGCCACGAGCTCGGGCAGGGCATCGGCAATCCCCCAGACCAGCGCGATGAGGAACACTCCCAGCAGCGTGAGCGACACTATCCGGTGACGGGCCCCCAGTCGCCCGTGCTCCGAGAGACTGGTGCGAACGAAGGAGGCGCCGAGCCGGTGAAAGGAGAGGGTCGTCAGCATCACCCAGATCGAGATCACTCTGAGCCAGGCGGAGACCCCGAAGCGTTCGCGCGATAGGATCAACGTCCAGAGCAGCGCATTGAACAGGATTAGCAGCTGGCTCCGGAGGAGCTTGAATTGAATCAATCCCTGCCGCGAGACCGGTCCGGAGAAAAGGAAGGTGACTTCGGCCGGACTGAAGGCCAGCACTCTTCGCTCCACTCCGAAGATCCAGCCCCATGCGACGGCGCCGAAGAGGGCAAACGCTCCGATCAGCTCGAGAACCTTCGGATCTGCCGTCGCGGCTGCCGGACTCGTCGGACGCTGGCCCATAACGGCGAACCAGAGATAAGCCAGGCCGAGCAGGAGTGCCGCGAGGTAGCGGGGACTTCTGAGCTGCCGGATTTGTCTCGCAATACGGTTACGGGCCGATCGCCAGGTGAGATACCCGAACACGCCGATCATGGCTGGCCCCCGTCGTCCTCCTGGCCGATGAGCGCCAGAAAGACGTCCTCCAGCTTGCGCGAGCGCAGGGCCGGCCGCTCCGCCAGAATCTCCGCGATGCTGCCGAACGCCACCGCCCGCCCTCGTTGCATTACCAGGACTCTGGTGCAAATCTCTTCTACCAGGTGCAACAGGTGCGAGCTCAAAATCACCGCCGTACCCGCCGCTGCCCGGCGCATGATCGTACTCTTCATCCGTCGGATGCCAACTGGATCCAGCCCGGTCAGCGGCTCATCCAGCAGCAGGGCCTTGGGATCGTGCAGGAGCCCACACGCAATGGCGAGCTTCTGTTTCATGCCGCGCGACAACTCTCCCGGAAGGGCATGCTGCTTATCCGAGAGGTCCAGCTCCGCCAGCAGGCCGGGGATTCGAGCGCTCACATCGCCCAGGCGATAGAGCCGGGCCACGAAGCGAAGATGTTCTTCTACGGTGAGATACTCGAACAGATGCGGCTCGTCCGGAATGAAAGCAAGCGACCCCTTAGCCCCGACCGGGTCAGTCTTGAGATCGTGGCCGGCGACTTCTATCCGCCCGCTTGTGGGTATGATGATTCCAGCGATGCTGCGGATGGTGGTTGTCTTCCCCGCGCCGTTGGGCCCGACCAGGCCCAGCACCTCGCCGGCAGCCACGGAAAAGCTGAGCCCCTGGACAGCCGGGAAGTCCCCGTAAAGTTTGTGCAAGCCATCCACTTGGATCACGGGTGCCCCGCGCCAGAACCGGGTGAAACTTTCACTAGCCGCGCCACGTCACATTACGAAACATATCCCCCCAAGCCTAGGGGCAGGCGGAATTTATGCGAAACTACTGGCTGCGAATTGCCCTCGGTGCTCTGGCCATCTTCACCGTAGGTATGATAGGTGTCACTCTGGCCAACCAGGGCGTCGGTCGGGTTCGGCATGTGGTCGAAGGCAGCGGCCCCATCAGCGTTCCCCTGGCGTTCATTCCGTTCCACTTGAATGGTCAGAAGCTCGGCACGGTGAGCAGAGTGGTATTGCTGCGCGAAGCGCCCAAGCAAATCTCGGCAGTGCAGCTCGAGGCCAAGGTGCGGGATTCTGCCGTCGCACGCGGACTGGCAGGATGTCGGCTGACCGCCAACCTCGATAAGGACGAAACGCCGGGCACCATCCATATTCGGACCGGCGAGAGGGCAGTTGGGGTATTCACTTGCCTCCATGCCGGCGACTCCGCGCCCGGCTTTCAGGAATTTGGCCGGGCCACCTTTCAGCC
>DATKJJ010000622.1:0-2524 GCA_035543695.1 Gemmatimonadales bacterium
GGACGGTGTCGCCCAGGTGCAGGTATACGGATCGCAGAAGTACGCGGTGCGAATTCAGCTGGATCCTCAGAAGCTGCAGGCCTGGAAGATCGGTATCGACGAGGTCGTCGACGCCATCAGCACGGGGAACGTCAACCTCCCGACCGGCATTCTCTGGGGCACGGACCAGGCCTACACGGTCCAGTCCAACGGGCAGCTCGAGAGCGCCGCGGCGTTCCGGCCACTGGTGATCGCCTACCGCAACGGGGCCCCGGTTCGGTTGGAGGATGTTGGTCAGGTCAACGACGGCGTGCAGAGCGACAAAGTCGCGAGCTGGTTCAGCGGTACCCGGGCCATCGTGCTCGCGGTCCAGCGCCAGCCGGGCACCAATACTGTCGCGGTAGCGGACCGGGTGAATGAGGTGATGTCGGACCTGGAGAAGCAGCTCCCGGCCGCGGTGAAGGTCACCAAGATGTACGACCGCTCGGAGGGAATTCAGCAGTCAGTGTCCGACGTCCGGTTCACCCTGCTCCTGACCATCTTCCTCGTGATCCTGGTGATCTTCTTGTTCCTCAGGAACATCCCAGCCACGATCATTCCGAGCTTGGCGCTGCCGATGTCCCTCATCGGCACCTTCGCGGTGATGTACCTGCTCGGCTTCAGTCTCGACAACCTGTCGTTGATGGCGCTGACGCTTGCGGTGGGCTTCGTGGTGGACGACGCGATCGTGGTGCTGGAAAACATCGTCCGGCACACCGAGCTGGGGGAGCAACCGTTCGACGCGGCGCTGAAGGGGGCGAGGGAGATCGGTTTCACGATCGTCTCGATGACGCTGTCTCTCGTGGCCGTCTTCATCCCGGTGTTGCTGCTCCAGGGCCTCATCGGACGGCTGTTCCGTGAGTTCGCCGTCACCATTGCGGTCGCGATTCTGGTATCGGGATTCGTGTCGCTCACCCTGACCCCGATGCTCTGCGCCCGGTTCTTGAAGCCCGGGCACACGGCCCAGCACGGCCGATTCTACGAGACCACCGAGCGGCTCTGGCTCCGGCTGCTTGGGGGATACGACCGGTCCTTGACCTGGGTGATGGACCACAGCCGGGCCGCCCTGGCTTTCTCGGCAGCCATCCTGGTCGGAACGGTGCTCCTGGGCCACGTCGTGGAGAAGGGCTTTATCCCCAGCGAGGACCAGGGGATGCTCTTCGGCAACGTCGTGACTCGGGAGGGTACTTCCTACGATGCCATGGTCCGGCACCAGCAGGAGGTTGCGCGAATCGTTCAGGCCGACTCGAATGTCGCGACCTTCATGTCGTCCGTGGGGTCCGGAGGTCGCTCCTCCGGGATCAACGAGGGGACTCTCTTCCTTCAGCTCAAGGACCGGAGCAAGCGCAAGCTCGACGCCGATGCCGTGGCGCGGGAGATCACGGCCAAGGCGTCCGCGATACCCGGGGTGCAGGTGTATCTCACCAATCCCCCGGTGATCAACATCGGCGGCCGGCGGACCAGAAGTCTCTACCAGTTCACCCTGCAGGGAACCGACATCAACGAGCTGTTCCAGAAAGCCGCCGAGTTCGAGGTCGCGGCCCGGAAACTTCCGGGAATCACCGACGTGAACAGCGACTTGCAGATCAAGAATCCGCAGGTGCAGGTAACCATCGACCGGGACCGCGCCTCCCAGTTGGGCATTTCCGCCGAAGCGGTGCAGGAGGCGCTGTACAACGCGTATGGAGCCCGCCAGGTCTCGACCATCTTCACCCAGGATGACCAGTATTGGGTCGTGATGGAGCTGTTGCCCGAGTACCAGCGGGATCTCGCCGCGCTGAATCTGCTCTCCATCCGCTCACCCAATGGTGACCTGGTTCCGCTCACCACTCTGGCCAAAGTCGCCCCGGATGTCGGTCCCCTGACCGTCAATCACCAGGGCCAGCTGCCCGCAGTCACCGTTTCCTTCAACACCGCTCCCGGGGTCTCTCTGGGCGATGCGGTCACCCGGGTGCAGGATCTCGCGCGGCGTACACTGCCCTCCTCGATCAGCACGACGTTCTCCGGTACCGCCCAGGCGTTCCAGGAAGCCCAGAGCGGACTGCTCATCCTCCTGGTTCTCGCCATTGTCGTGATCTACCTCGTGCTCGGCATCCTGTACGAAAGCTTCGTGCACCCGATCACGATTCTCACAGGATTGCCGTTTGCGGGATTCGGGGCATTGCTCATCCTGGTGATTACCCGTCTGGATCTCAGCATCTACGCGTTCGTCGGAATCATCATGCTGGTGGGCCTGGTGAAGAAGAACGCCATCATGATGATCGACTTCGCTATCGAAGCCGAGCGGCGGGACAAGAAGTCTCCTCGCGAGGCTATTCTGGAGGCGTGCCGCGTCCGGTTCCGTCCCATCATGATGACCACGATGGCGGCCCTCATGGGAACGCTGCCGATTGCGCTGGGTGCCGGTGCGGGTGCCGAGTCCAGGCGGCCGCTGGGTGTCGCAGTGGTAGGCGGCCTCGCCTTTTCTCAGCTGATCACGCTGTATGTGACGCCAGTCTTCTACACC
>DATKJJ010000623.1:0-2399 GCA_035543695.1 Gemmatimonadales bacterium
AGGGGACTACAACTGTCTCCACCAGGATGTCTACGGTGAGCACGTCTTCCCGCTGCAAGTCGCCATCCTGCTTTCCCGGCCGCAGCAGGACTTCACCGGGGGTGAGTTCGTGATGACGGAGCAGCGCCCCCGGATGCAGTCCCGGGCCGAAGTGGTGCCCATGAGCCAGGGCGACGGAGTGGTGTTCACCGTGCGTCAGCGACCGGTGCAGGGCTCCCGCGGAGTGTACCGGGTCAACCTGCGCCATGGCGTGAGCCGGATCCGCTCAGGCCGGCGGCACACGCTGGGCATCATCTTTCACGACGCGGAGTGAGCGGGACGGTTCGGGCCCGAGGAAGCGGCTCGTTGCAGCAGCAGCTCGCGCTCCCGGGCATTCCTGGTGAGCGAGGCCGCACGCTCGAACTCGCCCCGGGCCTCCTCATTCCGGCCCAACTTGGCAAGGAGGTCTCCCCGGACCGCCGGCAGCAGGTGATACCCTTCCAACACGGGATCGGCCACCAGCTTGTCGGCCAGCTCCAGACCGGCGGCCGGCCCATATGCCATGCCCACTGCAACCGCCCGGTTCAACTCCACTACGGGAGAAGGTGTGAGCTGCGCCAGCCGTTCGTATAATGATGCGATGCGGGCCCAGTCGGTCTCTTCAGCCACTCGCGCCCGCGCGTGACACGCGGCGATCGCCGCCTGCAGCGCGTAGGGGCCCAGAGAGCCGCCCAACGCCTCGGCCCGGGTAAGCGCCGCCAGGCCCCGCCGGATCAGCAGCTGATCCCATCGTGCCCGATCCTGTTCCAGCAGGAGGATGGGTTCACCCGCTGGACCGGTCCTGGCTCGGAGCCGAGAGGCCTGGATCTCCATCAGGGCCACCAGACCATGGACCTCCGGCTCCTGTGGGGTCAGCTCCGCCAGAATCCGCCCCATTCGGAGCGCTTCTTCACAGAGCTGCGGGCGCATCCAGTCGTCTCCGGCGGTAGCCGAATAGCCTTCATTGAAGACCAGGTAGAGAACGCCCAGCACCGATGAGAGACGAGCCTGGAGCTCGTTGCCCCGGGGTACCTCGAAGGGCACGTGAGCCTCGGCCAGAGTACGTTTGGCGCGAACGATTCGCTGAGCTATGGTCGGCTCCGCGACCAGAAAGGCCCGCGCGATCTCCGGGGTGGTGAGGCCGCCCACCAATCGGAGGGTGAGTGCGACTCGTGCTTCCGTAGACAGCACCGGGTGACAGGCCATGAACATGAGCCGGAGCAGATCGTCGCCGATATCGTCATCCAGCGCGGCGTCGAGATCGGAAACCGCGGCCTCCTGGCGGATCTCCATCTCGTGGCCAACCTGCACGTGCTTTCGGTCCAGCATCTTGCCTCGCCGCAGCTGGTCGATGGCGCGATGCTTGGCGGTGGCCATGAGCCAGGCCCCCGGTTTTTCCGGGATGCCCGTTTTCGGCCAGCGTTCCAGTGCGGCGACCAGTGCATCCTGAGCCAAGTCCTCGGCCAGGCCAACGTCTCCAACCAGGCGGGTCAGCCCGGCAATGAGTTTGGCCGATTCGATTCGCCAGACGGCGTCTATGGCGCGGTGTGTGTCGGTAACGGTCACGAGTCCCAATTTAAGGAGAACGGGGGAAAATCATGCGCTTCGCGGCGCTCATTCCATTGATGGTGGTGCTTTCGGCCAGGCCAGGCGTCGCCCAACGGAGGAGCGCCGTGGCTGAGCCGGCGGGCTGGGCAGCCTATATCAGGGCATTCGACGCTTTCGCTCAGGGCGACAGCGTGGTCGGCGCCAGCACGCTTTTTCTGAATGATGGGAAGATTGCGGCTCACCACGAGTACGGCTGGGCTGAGCGGGAGCGGAAGCAGCGGGTGGAGGAGCGAACCATCTTCCACTGGGCCTCGATCACCAAAACGCTCACCGCCATCGCCATCATGCAGCTGCGCGACCGGGGCAAGCTCTCGCTGGACGACAAGATCACCCGCTACGTGCCGGAGCTGCGGCAGGTCCACGACAGCTTCGGGTCGATCGATGAGATCACCATTCGCATGCTCCTCTCCCACTCCGCCGGCTTCCAGGATCCCACTTGGCCGTACAGGCGGGGCCTGCCCTGGGAGCCGTTCGAGCCGACCCGCTGGGAGCAGCTGGTGTCGATGATGCCCTATCAGGAGATCATTTTTCGGCCGGGGTCCCGGTTCGGCTACAGCAATCCGGCGTTCATATATCTAGCTCGGGTCATCGAGCAGCTCACCGGAGATCCGTACCAGAGCTACATCCAGAAGAACATCTGGACGCCCCTGGGGCTCGGCTGGAGCTATTTCGGGACCACGCCGCAGCACCTCGCCCACTGGCGCTCGCACAACTACACGGTCCGGCGGGACAGCTCAGATCGAGTCCGGGTCCAGGGAAATGGCCCTGACTTC
>DATKJJ010000624.1:0-5066 GCA_035543695.1 Gemmatimonadales bacterium
GGGGTACTCGCCGGCCAGGGCCGCAAGACCGGTCCCGAACACCTGGGTCCAGGTGGGCGGGCCGCTCGCCTTCTTTCGGGCCTCGCCAGTCACTGGATCGTACGCCGCCAGGCCATGCCACTTCTCCTGGTTCGACTCGGCAAAGGAGAAGCCCTTTCCCTTCTGGGTAATGACGTGAACCACCCGAGGACCCTCCATGCCACGCACGAACTTCAGGGTGTCGCACAGCTTGGACAGATCGTGGCCGTCGATCGGCCCGAAGTACCGGAAGCCCAGCTCCTCGAACAGCATGCCGGGCGAGAACAAATTCTTGACGCTCTCCTCGACATTGCGGGCAAAGTCCACCAGACCTTCGCCGAACACTCCGCCCAGGGCAAACGTCAGTCCCTTGATCCGCTCGCGAAGCTTGTTGGTGCGGGGGTCAGCCACGATCCGGCCCAGCATCTTGCTGATGGCGCCGACGTTGGGAGAGATAGACATCCCATTGTCGTTGACGATGAGGATGATGTCCCGCTCGGAGTGTCCCGCGTTGTTCATTCCTTCGTACGACAGGCCGCAGGTGAGTGCGCCATCGCCCACAATGGCGACCACCTTGTGCTGCTCACCCTTGAGGTCGCGCGCCGTGGCTATGCCGAGCGCCGCCGACATGGCCGTGCCCGCGTGACCGGCACCGAACTGATCGTGCTGGCTCTCGCTTCGTTTCAGAAAGCCGGAGATCCCGTCGCGCTGGCGCAGGCTGGGAAACTGGTCGTTGCGTCCGGTCAAAAGCTTCCAGGCGTAGGCCTGATGCCCGACATCCCAGATGATCTTGTCAACCGGAGACTCGAACTCATAGAGCAGAGCGATGCTGAGCTCGACCACCCCGAGGCTCGCGCCGATGTGCCCGCCGGTGATCGAGCAGCACTCGATCAGCCGGTCACGGATTTCCTGCGCCAGCTGGGGCAGCTGCTCGCGCTTGAGACGCTTCAGGTCTTCGGAAGACTTGATTGCGGAGAGCAGGGACATGCGCGGGTTAACCCGGTTTCATCATCCCGAGCGCAGCGAGGGATCCACCTGGAGGGCGTACGGCCCGCGGGCAAGGTCCCTCGTTCGCTGTGCTCCCTCGGGATGAGGAATGGGAACGACAGCGGGCTAACTCCTCTTAGGATGTCCTGTTTACAATATATCCCGCCAGGGCTCCCAACGCGTCCGAAGGGATCGCGGCATGGTCGATGTGAGCCACCGCCCGGTGGGCCAGCCGCTGGGCCTCAGCCCGCGCACCTTCGATTCCGAGCAGGGCCACGTACGTAGACTTGGAGAGCTCGACATCACGGCCCGCGGGCTTGCCCAGCTCCTCGCTGGTGCCGGTGGCGTCGAGCACGTCGTCCGCAATCTGAAAGGCGAGCCCGACATCCTCGCCGTATGCCGTGAGTGCGTCGAGCTGGGCCGGTGAAGCTTGGGCCGCCATCCCGCCCAACCGGCAGGCCGCTCGAATCAGCGCCCCGGTTTTGCCCCGGTGGACCTCAGTGAGCTCATGAAGCGACAGGCTTCTTCCCTCAGCCTCGAGATCGAGCCACTGGCCGCCGACCATTCCGGAAATGCCCCCGGCCTCGAAGAGCTCCTCCGCCATCTTCCCCAGCGCCGAGCTGGCAAGACCGAGATCGCGGACCGCAACCGACAGGAGCCAGCCCGCTACCGGGACCAGAAGAAATCCGACCCGGGTTGCCGTGGGCACGTCGAAGGCCCGATGCGCCGTGGGCCGGCCGCGGCGCAGGTCATCGTTGTCCATGCAGGGGAGATCGTCGTGAACCAGGGAGTAGGCGTGAACCGTTTCAATAGCGGCCGCTACCCCCGCGATGCCCGATGAGGTGCCGCCTAATGAACGATAGGCGCCCAGCAGCAGTGCCGCGCGGACCCGTTTTCCGGGAGTGCGGAGCGCGTAGGCGAGCGCCTGCCCGTTTCGACCCCCCAGCTCAGACTGGAGATGCTCAGACCAATCGTTGAGCAGGCTATCGATTGACTCTCTGGCCTCGAGCAGCAGATCGGTTGCGGCAGCTGCCGTACCGAAACCCGTCTCACTCATCCAGGTCGGAGAGTCTGATGTCGCCGCCGGCCTCCTCCAGCACCGCCTGTACCTTGAGCTCGGCGGCCGCCAGGCGCTCCCGGGCCGACCGGAGCCGGGCAACCCCTTCCTCGAACAGCGTCAGAGCAGCGTCCAGGTCGACATCGTCAGCTTCAAGCCGCCGCACGATCTCCTCCAGCCGCGCCAGCTCGTCGGCCAGCGGTGCGCCTGTAGGTCCCCCGTTTCCCGCCTTGGCCATGGCCTACTCCACCCGAGCCCGAACGTCGCCGTCTGCCACCCGCAGCTGGAACGGTAGGTCGGCGACGAAGTCGGCCTTCTGCTTGAGCACTCGCCCATCCATGGCCCGGGCCACCGCGTAGCCGCGCCCGAGCACCCGCAGCGGACTGAGAGCATCCAGCTGCACGGCGAGCCGCTCCGTCTGACTCCGGCGTCTCTGGAGTCCCACCTGGACTGCAGCCTGCAGCCGGTCGGCGGTGCGCGCCAGCCGGGCCGAGGCCAGCCTGGTCCGAGCGGTAAGCCCGGCCGCCAGCCGGCCGGAAAGATCGTCCACCAGTCGCAGCACGTCTCGACGGTCGGGGACAGCCAGCTCCGCCGCCGCCGAGGGCGTGGCCGCTCGCACATCGGCAACCAGATCGGTGAGTGAAATGTCTACTTCGTGGCCCACCGCCGAGATGGTGGGCACTCGGACGTCGCCCAGCGCGCGGCACACCGCTTCGGTGTTGAAGGCCGCGAGATCTTCGCGTGCGCCACCGCCGCGTCCCAGGATGCAGAGATCAACCCGGCGCAGCCGGTTCACCAGCCGTAGGGCACGCACCAGCTCTTCAACCGCGCCTTCACCCTGCACCCTGGCACCGAGCACGAGCAGGCGGACGCCGGGCCAGCGTTTGCGGGTGACGGTTACGATATCGTGCACCGCCGCGCCGTCGCGGCTGGTCACCAGGGCTATCAGCGAGGGATAGGTTGGGAGCGCGCGCTTGCGGGCGGGATCGAACAGGCCATCCTGGTGCAGGAGGGCTCTGACTCGCTCGAGCTCCTGCTGCTGCCGCCCGAGCGCGGCGGTGGGCAGCATGCGGGACACAACCAGCTGGAATTCGCTCTTCTCCTCGTACAGCGCCGGCTTGCCCAGCACATATACCTCGGTGCCGTCGGCGGGAGGCTTCCCGGCCCGCATGGTATTCGTCCGAAACATGCAGCAGCGCACCTGGCTGCCCGCATCGCGCAGGGTGAAATACCAATGTCCGCTGGAGTACGCCTTGCACTGCACCACCTCACCCCGAACCCAGAGCTGGATGCCGTGCTTCTCGATCAACCGTTTGACCGAAGCACTCAGCTGGGAGACGGACCAGACCTGATCGGTTGCGGTAGGGGATCCCAGGCTCAACGGCAGAGTCATACCGGAAGACTAATCCAGGGCCGCCTGTTGCATGGCCTGCAGCGTGTTCTGCAGCAGCATGGCGATGGTCATGGGGCCGACCCCGCCGGGCACGGGAGTGATGGCGGAGGCGACCTGCGACACCGGGCCGTACGCCACATCTCCCACCAGGCGGTATCCCCGGGGCCGGGATGCGTCGTCCACCCGGTTGATGCCGACGTCGATCACCACCGCGCCGGGCCGCACCATATCGGCGGTGACGAACTCGGCCTTGCCGATGGCGGCAATCAGGATGTCGGCGCTCCGGGTAACGGCGGGAAGATCGCGGGTCTTCGAATGGCATACGGTCACCGTGGCATCGCCACCGGGCCCCTGCTGAATCAGGAGGTTGGCCATGGGCCGGCCCACGATGTTCGAACGCCCGACGATCACCGCATGGGCGCCCCGCGTCTCGATCCCCGAGCGAATGAGCATCTGCTGCACCCCGTACGGAGTGGCGGGACGGAATGCGGTTCGATCGCCAATCACCAGCTTGCCTACGTTGACCGGGTGGAACCCGTCCACGTCTTTGATCGGGTCGATTCGGCGGAGCACCCGCTCCGAATTGATGTGCTTCGGAAGCGGCAGCTGGACCAGGATGCCGTGGATCTGCTGGTCGGCATTGAGCCGGTCAACCGTCTCCAGCAGCTCCGCTTCACTGGTATTCGCGGGGAGCCTCAGGATGACGGAATGCATGCCCGCTTCCTCGCAGGCCTTGCCCTTGGAGCGGACGTACACCGCGCTGGCGGGATCCTCCCCCACCAGCACAGCAGCCAGGCCGGGCTTTTGACCCTGGGCCGACAGCTTGGCCACCTGGGCCGCCACCTCGGTTCGAATGGTCTGGGCGATGGCGGTTCCGTCGAGAACTCGAGCCGTCATCGGGCAAAATCCACCGCGCGGGTCTCCCGGATAACCACCACCTTGATCTGACCCGGATACTGTAATTCGCTCTCGATCTTCCGGGCGATCGATTCCGACAGCTGGGCAGCGGCACCGTCGTCGATCCGGTCCGGTGTCACCACGACCCGGATCTCGCGGCCAGCCTGAATGACGTTGCTCTTTTCCACGCCGGAAAAGCCGTTGGCAATCTCTTCCAGGCGGGTCAGGCGCTTTACGTAGGTTTCAAAAGCCTCGCGGCGGGCACCGGGTCGGGATCCGCTGATCGAGTCGGCCGCCTGCACCAGAACCGATTCGGCGGACTCATGCGGCACGTCGTCGTGGTGCGCCTGAATGCAATTGATCACGGCCGCGCTCTCCCCATATTTGCGCGCCACCTCCACCCCCAGTTCCACGTGCGTGCCCTCACTGTCGTGGGTGAGCACCTTGCCCACATCGTGCAGGAGACCGCCACGCTTGGCCAGGCCGATGTCCAGGTGCAGCTCGGCCGCCATCATTCCGGCCAGCCAGGCTACCTCCTTGGAGTGGTCGAGGATGTTCTGGCCGTACGACGTACGGTAGCGCATCCGGCCGATCAGCTTGATCAGTTCGGCATGGAGCCCGTGAACGCCGGTGTCGTAGGCGGCCTGCTCGCCCAGCTCCACCAGCTGGGTGTCCAGCTCGCGCTGAGACTTGAGCACGATCTCTTCGATGCGT
>DATKJJ010000625.1:0-3505 GCA_035543695.1 Gemmatimonadales bacterium
TGCCCCCGGCGTGACTCGAACACGCGGCCAACAGTTTAGGAAACTGCTGCTCTATCCATCTGAGCTACGGGGGCCGGAACTTCTTCTCTTTCTACACGTTGCGGAGCTGCCCCGAAGTGCTTTCTCACCGTTATCACTGCTCGAGGCCTGCCGCTCCCGGCGCCGATGCTCTTCTGGGTGGAAAGGGTCCGGTCTGAGGAGCGAAAAATGGCCGCCTGTACAACCCTGAGCAACCCCAAGCTGCATCAGCAGCTGGTTATGACATGGCAGGCAGCACCTTGTAGCCGGTCCCTGCCCCGCAACGCCCCAATCTCCAGGAGGAAGCTCCAGCCCACCAGTTCGGCACCCAATCCGCGGGCAAGTTGTCCTGCGGCCCGGGCGGTGCCGCCGGTGGCCAAAACGTCGTCCACGATCAAGACCCGATTGCCGTGGCCGAGTGCGTCCCGATGGGCCTCCAAGGCGTCGGTGCCGTATTCCAAATCGTAGGCTTCAGCCGCCCGCTCCCAGGGCAGCTTGCCGGGCTTGCGTGCGGGGACGAACCCGGCACTCAAGGCCGTCGCCACCGCTCCGCCCAGGATGAAGCCACGGGCCTCTATGCCTACTACGTGAGTTATACGGGAATCGCGGAATGGCCGGCTCATCTCCAGCACGACCTCGCTCAGGAGGGGTCCGTCCCGCAGGACCGGCGTGATGTCCTGAAAGAGGATCCCGGGTTTGGGATAATCCGGGATTACCCGCAGAGTCTGTCGTACGCGGTCGGTCAGGGGTGTCATCAGAGAACCTAAGGACATCGGCCTACATGATGTCGAAGCTTTTGCCTGGCGTGATTGCCGTCGGCATGGTGGAGCGCTCGACCGTAGCAACCCGAGCGTTTGCAGGGCCCGCTCGGAGCAGCTCTTCCAGCGCGGGCAGAACGTCGTCGGGTCCATTTACCACGACCTCGACCCGCCCATCCGGCAGATTCCGGGCGTATCCTGCCAGGCCAAGGCTCCGGGCGTGCCTCGCCACGAACCAGCGGAAGCCCACGCCCTGGACCGAGCCGCTGACCAGGTAACGCACGCCGCTCACTTGATCACCGCACGGCGGCGTCGCTGCCAGATCACATAGGCACCGAGGATCACCACAACCGCTGGAAGGATGTAGCTGAGCAGCGTGTGATGCACGTAGCCGCCGATGACCGTTTCCACCTGCTCCCCATGCTTGCCAATGAGCCAACCCAGGTAGGTAAGAATTGCGCACCATATTCCCGCTCCTAGCGCGGTGAATCCGATAAACCTTGCCAGGGGCATGCGAGACACTCCGGCAGGAATCGAGATCAGGTGCCGAATCACCGGCAGGAGCCGACCGATCAGGGTGCTGATTTCGCCATGCCGACGAAAGAAGGCTTCGGTCCGATCGAGCGAGCGGGAGCTGATGAGCACGTACTTGCCGTATCGTCTGAGCAGCGGCTCGCCCACGTACAAGGCAAGCCCGTAATTCACCAGAGCACCGAGAATACTGCCGAGGGTTCCCGCCACCACCGCCAGCGTGCCATTCATCTGTCCTTTGGCGGCGAGGTACCCGGCGGGAGGCATGACGAGCTCGCTGGGCAACGGGAGCACCGACGACTCGATGGCCATCAGCACCAGGATCCCTGGATAACCCAGGGCCAGAATGGTATCCGCCAGCCAGTGAAAGAATCCCGAGAGCACGTAGTGGTCAGCGCTCCTCGGAAAACCCGAATTCGCCGACCAGCGGTACGAAACGCACGTCCGCGATGGTGCTGCTGCGCACCTGATCGCCCTGTCGCTCGACCAGGGTGAGGGTCTGGGAATCCCTATCGCCGAGGGGAATCACCATCTTTCCTCCGGACGCGAGCTGCTCCACGAGTGGAGCCGGGACTTCGGGAGATGCCGCCGACACCAGGATCGCATCATACGGAGCGTAGGGGCGCCATCCCAGTGTGCCATCGCCCACCAGGACGGTGACGTTTCGAATCCCGGCCGCTTCCAGCGCGCTCCGGGCGCTCTGGGCCAGATGAGAAACACGCTCTACGCTGAAGACCATGCTGGCAAGCAAAGCCAGGAGAGCCGTCTGGTACCCCGACCCGGTGCCGATCTCGAGCACCTTCTCCTTGCCGGTAAGGCCGATCAACTCCAGGTATCGCGCCTGCACGTAGGGCTGGGAGATAGTCTGTCCGCTGCCGATCGGGAGTGCAACGTCGTCATACGCCCGATGGCGCACGCTTTCGGGAACGAAGAGGTGGCGTGGCACCATGCGTACGGCCCGCAGCACCGCCAGGTCCCGCACCCCTTTCCGCTGGAGCACCTCCACCAGCTGGCTGCGGTACCCGCCGTAGCTGTCACCCTCCCCTACCCTTCCAGGGACCATCCGCGGACCGTCTCCAGGAGAGAGTAGTTCGTGAGATCCATGTGCAGCGGCGTGACCGAGATGTAGCCCTCTGCAACGGCAAGATGGTCGGAGTTCTCGCCCCCCGTCCAGGTGATGGTTCCGCCGCCGATCCAGTAGATCTCCCTCCCCCAGGGATCCTTCATCCGGGTGAGCGACTCGGAGAAGTAGCGACTCCCCAGCTTCGTCACCTGAATTCCGCGGACCTCTTCAGCGGGAATCCGGGGGAGATTGATGTTGAGCAGCATTTGCTCGGGAAAGTCGGCCACGCGGGTAATCCGGCGCACCAGCTCCAGCAGCACACCATGATACGTGGCCATCGTTTCCGGCTGGTTCCCGGCGAACGAGATGCCGATGCCGGGCACTCCCAGCGTGACAGCCTCCATCGCGGCCGCCACCGTTCCCGAGTAGAGGACGTCCTCGCCCATGTTCGGCCCGTGGTTGACCCCGGAAAACACGAAATCGGGGCGCTCGGGCATGAGCGCCTGGATGGCGAGCATCACGCAGTCGGTGGGAGTTCCGTCGATCTGCCAGCCGCCGTCGGGTCTTCGCGCCGGGCGGAGTGGCCGATGCAACGTGAGCGAGTGGGAGGTGCCGCTTTGCTCCCGGTCGGGCGCCACCACGGTGACGCTCCCCACCTGGCGGCACACGTCGGACAGCAGGGAAAGTCCTGGAGCCAAAACGCCGTCATCGTTGGTCACCAGGATGTTCATGACCGGATATGCGTTGAGCCTGAAGGAGAACCCTTCACGTGGATGGTTCGCCGTTCACTTCTTTGGGCGGCGGAGGTGCTTTCCCGTCGAGGATGGCCATGATTTCTTCGAGCCCGGCACGTAAATCCTGAACGGTTTCCGCCTCAAATGCCAGCTTTGCGGAAGCCCGGAGCTCGCCGCTGCGGCGGTACTGGTCGATGCGCTGCCGGGCGCCATCGATGGTGAACTTCTCGGTATAAAGCAGATGTTTCACCAGCATGATCAACTCGACTTCCCGGCCCTTGTACACCCGGTTTCCCGAGCGGTTCTTGGCCGGATTCAGAAAGCGAAACTGACTCTCCCAATAGCGCAGGACGTGCGGTTTGAGCTCAGTAAGAGCACAAACCTCCCCAATCGAGTAGAAC
>DATKJJ010000626.1:0-2574 GCA_035543695.1 Gemmatimonadales bacterium
CCTATGCCACCTTCTGGCTGAACCCGGATGGTACCATCCATCAGCTCCGCATCGTGCCGGCCTCGGAGTCGGTGGACTTCAGCTTCGACTTTCAGGATCTGGTCTTGAAACCGGTCAAGGATTCCGTTGCTCGGTGATCCAGCCCCAGTAGACGAGACCGGCTGATCTCACCCCAGGTGGTATCGCTCCCTCAATACCTCGAGATGATGGCTCACATGGCCCACGATGATGTATGCCAGGGCCCGAACGGTGATCGGATTGCCGTTGGCCTCGCCCCAGCGGCCCCAAGCCTCCTCCGGCAGCCCCTCGAGCAGCGCGGCCGTGCTCATCCGAACCGCACGAAAGTCCCCCAGTAGCATAGGAAGCGGCCGATCGTCGAAGCGTCCGGCCGGCACGTAGGCGTTCTCGTCATAACCGGGGAGCGGAGTGGTGTCGCCCCTGGCAATCCGAAGCAGCCGGTAGCTAAAGATCCGCTCGCTGTCGCACAGATGCCCCAGCATCTCCTTGACGCTCCACTTTCCCTCGGCGTACCGGGCCAGGGCATCCCGGTCGGTGACCGTCTCGAAGAGCCGCTCCACCTCGCGGGCCTGTTCGATCAGCTGTTGGGCCAGGCTCTCATCCGAGACCCGGGCGATATACCCGTGGTAGTACGCCGAAGACTCTTCGGCTGCCGGGCGGACAAACATGGCTGTGCTCATCGTGCCTCCAATCGATCGGGCCGGCGCATTCCCGGCATCAGAGCTTCCGCGGAAACAGGGCGGCGCTGCCGTCCATCTCGCCCGTTTCGGCATACGTCAGCGGGGTTGCCGACGGATCCAGAATCTTCCCGTCTACCACCCGTCCCAGCACCAGCTCGTGGTCTCCCGCCCGGGTGCGCCCCATCAGTTCGCATTCGAAATATGCCAGCGCCTCCTCCAGAATCGGTGATCCGAGGCGACCCGGATGACTCCGAATCCCGGCGAGCTTGTCCTCGTCCCGGCCCGATCGAGTGCCCAGGCGCCGGGCCAGGTCCAGCTGGTTCTGCTTCAGTACGTTGATCGTGAAGCTACCGGTGGCGTGCAGCAGCTCGTAGGACGCATTGCCCGGATTGATGCTGATGGCCAGTATCAACGGATCAAATGACGCCTGCATCACCCAGGCAGCGGTAAACGCGTCGCGCCGCTGCCCGTCGGTCACGCCAACGGCGTACACCCCCAGCGTAATCCTGCGGAACAGTTCGGCAATCGGCGGCACCTCGCTCATTCGAAGTCCACGAAGATCTGTCCCACTTTCGGATTGAGCTGCTGCATGGCCGGGAGATCCGAGGAGTAATCCCGGTCGCCCAGGACCTGGGAGTAGGCAGCGGACTGCTGTTGTGCCTGTCCGGGATCCAGGTAGAGCTTTACGCCCAACAGCGTTGAGTCCAGCCCGCCGCCTTTCCAGTCGCTGACGACGCCGGCATAGTCCCAGCCAAATCCGGCCAGAATGAATGGGCGTCCGTTGAGGCGCTCCAGCTCCTGCAGGCTGGTGCCCAGCGAAATGCCTTGGCCGACCTGCCACTTGCTCTGCCTGCCGCGAAGGATCACGCGGGCAGGCCGTCGGCGGCTCACCGTGTCCTTCCAGACGATCTCGGCGCGGCGGAGGCTGTCGCCGGGATATAGCACCGTACCCGGTGTCGTCTCGCCTTCACCCAACTCGATTCGGGCGCTCTCCACGGCACCGGCGCCATAGCGCTCCCGGAGCTCGACCTCGCTCCCTTCGGGCGTCAGAGGACCGCTCCCCGAGCGGGGGCTCACGTGCCAATCACTGGCCGGCGGGGCGGGAGCGGAGGGTTCCTGGCGAACCTTCTGGCGGCTCCCCGAATCCGCGCACCCCAGTGACCAGCATAGGGCGGCCAGGAGGAGTGATTTACGGTCCAATCGTAGTCTCCTTCATCGGCCGTGAGGGTCCATGATTCAGACCAAACAAATGCGCGGAGATGCCTGCCGCAAGCAGATCGCGCCAGGCTCAGCCAGCGGGCGAACGGAGCAATTGGCAACCGACGGGTTGCATTTTGCTGAGCCGTGCGGTATTGTATGCGCAACCAGGAGGTTGCCTATGAGCACGAGTAAGCTCTCGCCCGGTCGGGCGAGCACCGACCAGATCCAGAAGAGCATCATCCTGCGGGCTCCCCGCTCCCGGGTATGGCGCGCCCTCACCGATCCGGCTCAGTTCGGCGAGTGGTTCGGTGCCCGGCTGACCAGCCGGTTTGCCCCGGGCCAAACGACGAGAGGCGCGATCACTATTCCGAAATACGAGCACCTGGCCTTCGAGGTCGTCGTCGAGCAGATGGAACCAGAGCGGCTCTTTTCCTGGCGCTGGCAACCGGGCGGCGATCCGGACGTGGATCCGGCCGAGCCAATGACGCTCGTGGTATTCGAGTTGGAAGAGGTGCCGGAGGGCACTCGACTCACTGTCACCGAGTCGGGCTTCGATCGGATCCCCGTGGCTCGCCGGGCCAAGGCCTACCGGGAGAACGACGCGGGCTGGACCGGGCAGCTCGAGAACATCACTCGATACCTTGCCAGCTCGAGCTAGGCTTCGGGATCCGGCCTC
>DATKJJ010000627.1:0-5548 GCA_035543695.1 Gemmatimonadales bacterium
CTAACTCAACCTGGTGGTTCCACTCCGCCTTCCCCTTCTCCTTCGGTCACTTCGTCCTCCCCTACGGTCGCCCTCTTCCGGGGCTGCGTCATGGATGCACTGTTCGGGCATGTCCATGCGGCGACGAAGCGGACTCTCGAGGCGAATGGATATCGAGTGGTGGAGCCGGAGGGTCAGGTCTGCTGTGGAGCGCTGCACGAGCATGCGGGAGACCGAGAAGGCGCGCGAGCGCTCGCAGCGGCCAACGTCGAAGCGCTGGTTGATCAGGCCGATTTCGTAGTGGTGAACAGCGCCGGATGCGGCGCGTTGCTCAAGGACTACGGCCATCTGCTGGGAACAGACACAGCCGCCCGGCTGGGAGCAAGCGTTCGTGACGTCTCCGAGCTGCTGGCCGATCGCGGCCCCCGGCCCGGCGCCCCATTGCAGCTCGACGTCGCCTACGATGCGCCCTGCCATCTCCAACACGCCCAGCGAGTGCACGAGGCTCCACTCGCGTTGCTGCGGGCAATACCCGGATTGCGTCTCCGGCTGCTGCCAGGCGCCGACCGGTGCTGCGGCGGCGCGGGGATCTACACCGTGCTCCGACCGCACATGGCTCGCATGGTCCTCGACAGCAAGATCGCGGCAGTCGAGGCGGCAAACCCCCGCCCGGAGATGGTGGTGACGGGGAATCCCGGGTGCATCATGCAGATAGGCGCGGGACTTCGGGCGGCCGACCTGCCGATCGGGGTGGCGCATCCGGTGGAGCTCCTGGATCTGTCGTACAGCACGGCGGGATACTACCCGGCCGAGTAATGGGCCGATTCAGGTCCGTCGAAATTTGCAAGGGGTCCCGCCGAGTTCTTACTTCTCACCTGCTACCCCGTTATACCTTACCCAATGGCCTCCGGTATCCTCTTCGATTTCAATGGTGTCATTGTCGACGACGAAGCCCAGCATTGCGACGCTCTGACCGCGACGCTGGCCGAGTACGGTTTTACGCTCAGTCGTGATGCCTACTACAAGGAGTATCTCGGCCTGGATGACCGGGAGTGCTTCCGGTTCACCTTCGAGCGAATGGGCCGTCCGCACGATGACCGCGCTGTCCGGGACGCGGTGGCACGAAAGCATGCCCTCTATCAGCAAGCCATCAGCGGAGGGGTGGCCCTGGTGCCCGGCGTGGCCGATTTCATCGAGAACGCCGCCTTGGAGGGTTTCCAGCTGGCTGTGGTGTCGGGAGCATTGCGGCGGGAGCTGGAAACGATCCTGGAGGCTGTGGGATTGAGGCCGCACTTTGCCGAGCTCGTGGCGGCCGAGGATGTCGCCGTCTGCAAGCCTGACCCCACCGGCTACAATCACGCGCGTGAAATGCTCGAGCTCGCGCCCGGCCGTTGCGTGGTGCTGGAAGACTCGCTTCCCGGTCTGCGGGCCGCACGGGCCGCGGGGATGCGATGCGCCATGCTGACCACGTCTCACCCCGAGACGCTCTGTCGAGAGGCCGATCTCGTCTGGCGAGACTTCGTGGGCCATGAAGCGTCGCAGTTACCATGGGCTCATGTCTGAGTTCGATCTGACCTTGGACCGTAACCGCCTGGCCCAGGTGCGTCACGGGGCGGTCGTGGTCACCACCGAATCTGCGGTTTTCCGGGTCCAGGGCCCGGGGGCCCTCAGCTGCCTCCAGGGCCTGCTCACCAATGATCTGGTCAAGCCGGGGGACAACAGCCTGGTCTATGGCGCCCTGTTGACGCCCAAGGGCGCGGTGGTGGTCGATTACTGGGTACTGCGTCAGCCGGACGCCATTACCCTGATCGCACCGCGCTCGGGACGAGAGCCCTCGCTCGAGCTGTTCCGGCGCCAACTGCCGCCCCGATTGGCAAAAGTGTCCGATCAGACCGACCAGGCGAGAGTCGCCTGGCTGCTCGGGGCGCACGGTTTTCAGACCTTGGCTTCTTCTGGGGTTCCGCTCCCGGAGGCTACCGGCCGGGTTGCCTCGGTTGGCGGCGAGGTGAGCCCGGTGGCGTTGGCCCTTGCCCCTGAGACGGCACCATTCGTCGCGCTCGCGGTTGGGGCGGAGCCGGCGATTGCGGCGCTGACGGGCAAGCTGGTGGCGGCGGGAGCGGTTCAAGGCGAGGAGCGCGACCTGCATGCTGCCCGTATTCTCTGTGGCTGGCCCGCGCTGGGGGCCGAGATAGACGAACGCACCTTGCCGCAGGAGGTGCGCTACGATCAGATCGGCGGGGTCTCCTACACCAAGGGCTGTTATACCGGCCAGGAAACCGTCGCCCGATTGCATTTTCGGGGGCACACCAACCGGGAGCTGCGGGGACTTCGGTGGCGCAGGGCCCAGCCGCTCGACAATCGGTCGATCCAGAAGGGAGAGCGGGAAGTAGGAAGCGTACGATCGACGCTCAGGCTGGAAGACCGAGCGATTGGCTTAGGGTTGATTCGCCGGGAGGTTGGTGTGGGCGAGGAGCTGGTGGCTGGGGGTCAACCAGCCACCGTGGTAGCGCTTCCCTTTGGCCCCGAGGATCTGGACGGGTGATCCGCTACTTCTTGGCCGTGTCCCGTGCCATGGTCGAGTCCGAATGAGTCATCCCCATGCCGGTGTCGGACATCGCCGGTGCGGCAGCCGACGTATCGGATGCCGGGGTGGCGGCCTTCTTTTCGCAGCCTGCGAGCAGGAGAACCGCGGTTAGCGCCAGGATCGTCTTCATCGTCACTCCCTGTAAGGTCGGTCGGCGGTGAATGAACCGGGTCCACGGCCGTCGCTGTCGCCGGACAGAGACGCGAGGGCGAAGCTACGTCGCAGTATCACTTTGTCAAGATCAACCATGTTACCGGTCAGCCAACCAGTTCATGAAATCAGATAATTTTCTCTACCGCCAATTGTTTCCCGTTCGTGAGCGAATCCAACCATGATCGAGCCACGCACCATAGGTGAACTCAAGAACAGCCGGTGGGCGGAGGCTCCGCTGCGGGGACGCACCGTCCGGGAAGAAATCCGGAGCAATCTTCTCAAACGTCTCGAATCCGGTGGGCCCCTGTTCCCCGGCATCGTGGGGTATGAGGACACCATCGTTCCCCACATTATCAACGCGTTACTGGCCCGGCATCACTTCATCCTGCTGGGGCTCCGAGGCCAGGCGAAGAGCCGCATTCTCCGCGACCTTACGACGCTGCTGGACGAGAAGATTCCTATCATTGCGGGCAGCGAGGTCAACGACGATCCCTTTGCCCCGATCTCCAAGTACGCCCGCGATCTCCTGGAGGAGTGTGGCGAGGCCACGCCGATTGCCTGGCTCAGACGGGACCAACGTTACGTGGAGAAGCTGGCGACTCCGGACGTGACCATCGCGGACCTGATTGGCGACGTAGATCCGATCAAGGCGGCCCGCGGTGGGCATTTGCTTTCGGATGAGCTGACCATGCACTTCGGTCTCCTGCCACGAGCCAACCGCGGAATCTTTGCCATCAACGAGTTGCCCGATCTGAGCGGCAAGGTGCAGGTGGGATTGTTCAATATCATGCAAGAAGGCGATGTCCAGATCAAAGGGTATCCGGTGCGGCTGCCGCTGGACGTGTTGCTCGCATTCACCGCCAACCCCGAGGACTATACCGCCAGGGGCAAGATCATCACTCCGCTCAAAGATCGGATCGGGTCAGAGGTCATCACCCACTACCCGAGAACGGTACAGCTGGGGATGGAGATAACGGCGCAGGAAGCCTGGACCCGCCGGGGCGGTAAGCCGCTCGACATACCGGAGTTTGTTCTCGAAGTCATCGAGCGGGTGGCCTTCGAAGCTCGGGAAGACAAACGGGTCGACAAGCGATCCGGCGTCAGTCAGCGGCTTCCGATCAGCACGCTGGAGAACGCCATCAGTAATGCCGAGCGAAGAACGGTCGCGCTGGGAGAAGAGAAAGTTGTTCCCCGGATCAGCGATATCTATGCTGCCGTCCCGTCCATCACCGGAAAACTGGAGCTGGAATACGAGGGCGAGCTCCAGGGCGGCGATATCATCGCCCGAGATCTGATCCGCAGAGCTGCGGGCCGAGTGCTGGAGGAGCGAATGGGCGGGGCCGATTTGGGCAGAATCGTGGCCTGGTTTGACCAGGGAGGCGCCCTGAAGGTCTCGGGCGACCAGCGATCCGATGTTTGTCTCAAGGGGTTCAGCGTGGTTCCAGGGCTGGTTGAGACCGTCACCGAGTTCGGTCTCGCCGGATCACAGGACGCCGCCCGCCAGGTCGCCGCATGCGAGCTGGTGCTGGAAGGTTTGGCCTCCCAGAAGCGGATCAGCCGAAGTGAGGAGCTGGGCTACACCCGGGCAAAGCCGGAGCGGCGGGAGCCGGGATACGGCAAGGGCGGGATAAGCTTTGGATAACCTTCGTCGGGAGTCGGAGCGGTGTTACGTCACAGCGCAGCGGCTGCCAGTTCGCTAACCTTAGAATGAGCCTTGGCCCCGGCGGCCTCTGGCTCCTAGCTTCCGACTCCTGACTCCCGACTGCCATGCGCTTTACCACCTACTCCAAGTACCACCCCGAGCTGGCCGACACGGTCAACCTGCAGGGTTTGCTCGATCAGCTGAGCGACTTCCTGCTGCAGTCTGGCTTTGCCGGCAACTCTCCCTCGTTCTGGCAGGACGACATGGGCGAGGGTGAGCGATCCCTCGAAGGTCTGCGGCAGGCCATCCTCCAGGCTCTCATGGAATCAGGCCAGCTCACGCCGGAGATGCTCAAAGTTCTGCGGGGCGAAAGCACCGGCGATGAAGCTCGGGATAAAGAGATCGAAGCGCAGCTGAGCCAACTGCTCGACCGCATCGTTCAACGCCTTATGGACGAGGGTTACCTCAACGTGAGCCAGGCCCCCCAGGTGCCCCAGGGCTATCAGTCGATGTTCGGGCCCGGAGGACAGGCTCATTCTGCGGCCCAACAGGTCCAGTTCAACCTCACTGAGAAAGGCATCGACTTTCTCGGGTACAAAACACTGAAAAACCTGTTGGGTAGCGTCGGGAAATCGAGCTTTGGCGCGCACGACACGCCGTACCTGGCTACCGGGGTGGAAGCTGAAGGGGTCAGCAAGAAGTACGAATTCGGCGATGTGTTGAATCTCGACGTGCCCGCCACGCTCACCAACGCGATCGCGCGCGAGGGTCTAGGCGTGCCGCTGAACATCGAGTATGGCGATTTAATGGTGAGTCAGAGCGAGTATCGCTCCTCGGCGGCCACCGTGCTGATGCTCGACTGCTCCCATTCGATGATTCTGTATGGAGAAGACCGATTCACCCCGGCCAAGAAGGTTGCCCTTGCGCTGACGCACCTGATTCGAACGCAATATCCCGGGGATAGTCTCCGGGTCGTGTTGTTCCACGATTCAGCCGAGGAAATTCCTCTGAGCGCGCTGGCGACGGCTCAGGTCGGCCCCTATCACACCAATACCGCCGAAGGGCTCAAACTGGCGCGCCGCATTCTGCTGGGCCAAAAGAAGGACATGCGCCAGATCATCATGATCACCGATGGTAAGCCGTCGGCCCTTACCATGTCAGATGGTCGGATCTACGTGAACTCGATGGGG
>DATKJJ010000628.1:0-4903 GCA_035543695.1 Gemmatimonadales bacterium
TCCTCGGATATCCTCTTGCAGCCGCTCGAAGGCCGCGGGGTCCAGTCGAACGTTCTTTTCCCACCAGAGCCGCTCGGCCAGTCCGGGCTCGTCTACCAGAAACTTGTCCTTGGCCGACCGGCCGGTGTGGGGCGCGGTGACGGCAGTAAACGCCCCGCAGTCTGTCAGTGAGCCCTCACCCCGGCGAATTGCGTGCTCGATCAGCGCCGGAGGGGTGAGATTCGCGTGAATCCGGATGGGAAAGAGGCCGTGCTCTACGAGGGTGAGATTCTCTCGTTGAACGGTTGTGTCGGTGGTCATACGCTCCCGCTGCACGTTAAACTCGAAAGATCAATGCTCGGACTGCTTCGGGCAACCTCAGTGAACCGGCACCGAGACATTGGGCTGCACATGGTAGGCCCGCTCGATGGTGCCCACGTCGCGGTCGCTCAGCTCGGACACAACGGGATCGACAAACATGATGTCGGTTGCCACCGAGGAATGGGTGAAGATGCCCATCGCATGTCCCAGTTCGTGGGTGGCAGTCAGGGCCAGACACTCGCTGACCCCGGGAGTTGCCGGGTCGAACCGGGGAAGCAGGAAGACCCGAACGGGGTACTGAATGGTCCGGCTGCCGGGCAGCGGGACGATGTCTGTTCCACCCTCACACTCGGGAGCCAGGCTCAACTCCAGCCGGGCTGCCACCGCAGGGAGCTTGGCCGGACTGTCCGCGAGGACGATTATGTCCGCCTGGCTCGAGTCCGGCACCAGAACCGCATCGAACTCACGGTACAGAAACGCGGCCTTCCACACGTCAACGGCATGAGCGACGTGACTCGGGAAGTCCAGGGTGTCCTGGGCCCAGATCTTGACCGGCAGCATCGAGCGCGGCCAATGGAAGCTCAGTGTATCGGCGGTGCCAGGGCCGGTGGAGGATATGAAGCGCCACTCGTACACGTCGCTGCGCCCCGGCGCGGCGATGTCGGCACAGGAAAGACCGACCGCGGCGGCCAGGAGCGTTCCAAGTATCGGCAGGCCTGAGCCCAGCTTCATCGCCGGGCCCGAGCCAGACCGAGGGACAGGGAAACCCGTTGCACGCCCTGGGTCCCGGTGAAGCCCCGGGCGTCGAGCTCGTCGGTGGAAAATCGATGAAAATCGTAGCGGAGGCTGACCATCAGGTCCCAGTGAGTCAGCAGTGGCGGGCGATAGTCGAACCCCGCACCTGCCAGGAACCGGGTGGTACCCCCGCTGAGAAAGATGCCGCTATCCTCGGAGGGCAAGTAGCTGATCAGGCCAAGCCCTGCTCGCCAGCTGGCCCGATGCCAGATCGGCCCTTCCAGATTGAGGAGGACCGAGCCGGTGGCAAGGGTACCGAGATCGGTATCCTGGTCGGCTTCAGTGCTGTGGTAGCCTGAGGTGGAGAGCGCGGTTTCCAGCCCGGCCGAGTATGCGGGAGCGATCGGAAACGCGACCCCAAAAGCCAGAGTAGGGGCCAGGCTTTGCTGGGTCGCGATATCCTGGGTGATGTTGTCGGTGACCAGGTCGGTTGCGAAGGTCACCCCCAGCCGGGCGTAGTAATCGGTCTGGGCGCGGGCCGCCGACACTCCCACTGCCGGCCAGACGCAAAGGAGTGCCAGGAGGACTCGCATCGAGCAAGTATGGGTGGAGAGGGGCAAGGGGTCAACGCGATGCGTGGACCGCTCGTGCGTACGCCCGAAGACGTCGCAGCATCTTTCGATCGGCGGTAACGCCGTCCTTGCCCTTGGGGGTTTCCAGGATCTTGATTACGTGATCGAACCGGGCGTCCGTCATGATTCGGCGAAATGGACCGGGGCCGAGCGATCCTTCCGCAATCAGCTCGTGTCGATCGCGACAGGATGCAAAAGGTGTCTTCGAATCGTTGAGATGCAGGCAGCGGAGGAGATCCAGACCGAGCACCGCGTCCCATTGTCGCCAGACTCCTTCATAGTCCAGCACCAGATCGTAACCCGACGAGTAGAGGTGGCAGGTATCGGCGCAGTACGCCACCCGGTGACGGATATCAGACCCAATCATCTGCCGGAGTGCCGCCAGCTCCTCGAAATTACTGCCCAGAGCGGTGCCGCAGCCGGCGGTGGTCTCCAGCAGGACCATCACGGATCCAGGCACGGCGCGCAGACACCGGGTATAAGCAGCGGCATTCCGTCTGAGCCCCGCTTTCCGGGTATCCATGTAGTTGCCGGGGTGCGACACCAGGTAGGGGATGCCGAACGCCTCGCAACGCCGGAGCTCGCCGATGAAAGCGGCCTCGGACCGGGCACTTAAGACCGGGTCTGGAGTGGCGAGGTTGATAAGGTACGAATCATGCGCCACTATACTGGTGAACCGGTGCCGCTTACACTGCTGGCGGAAGGCTGCAAATGACTCCTCGGGAATGCTCGGTTCACGCCACTGACTTGGCGTCTTGGTAAATACCTGAATGGCCGTCGCTCCAATCGCCTTTCCTCTGATCGGCGCCTTGTCGACGCCTCCCTGGACCGACACATGAGCTCCCAGCTGTTCACCGATTCGCACCTGGCGCATGCACTCCTCTGTCTGATGTGACCGAGACTCTACCTGAACAGCTCACCCGCCCCCGGGTTCTCTTGATCGGGGAAGCCGCTGCCCGGCCCCAAGGCCTGGAGCGGGAGCTCACTCGTGCCGGCTTTCAGCTCCTCGAGCAGGAAGACCCCGACCTTCGTCCGGCCAGTGATGCCATTCTCATCACCCTGAGCCAGTTGGGCCCGGGTGACGGGCTGATAGCCGGTTACCCGGTAAACCACGGGTCAACCCCTCAGGTCGTGGTGCTCTCGAGCCCGGATCCGGACGGCCCGGCCTCGGCGCTGGCCCGGGGTGCCGCGGACGCCTTGATCGCCCCGGTTCACCTGCCTGAGCTCTGCGCCCGGATTTACGCCCGGATCCGGGAGCACCGCCAGTCGGGGGAGTCAGCCACCCCAGCCAGCCAATTCGGGTTGGCGCCGGGGTCGAACGGTCGGGGCACCGCCGAGATCCTCCCGGCCCAGCCCTCTGAAGACCTGGAGCAGCGGGTCCAGGAAGAATTCGAGCGGGCCCGGCGCTACTCCCTCAGCTTCAGCTTGATTTTACTCGGAGTGGACGAGCTGCAGGAATCCGAACAGCGGCAGGGTCCCGAGGCCGCCGCTCGCCTCCGGGAAGAGGTAACCCAGACTCTGCGGCGGGAGCTGAGGGTGCCGGATCTGGTTGCTCCCTATGGCAGCGGGGAGTTTGCCATCGTCCTCCCCGAAACCGGCCAATCGGGGGCTCGCCAGTCGCTCATCAGGGTGCGGGAACGGCTGACGTCGCTCCCGTTGGAGGGAGACCCCCGGTTCGGCTCGGCCCGGTTCAGCGCGGGAATCGTCACCTTTCCCCACCCGGCCGCCTTCCAGCCGGACGACCTCTTCGCGATGGCCGAAGCGGCCCTGGTGCGGGGACGGGCCCAGTCGACCGAGCGGATCGGGGTGGCGGTTTAGCTTACCGCCTTCTCAGCCACGTGGTTGGATCGAGGGCAATCTGGTTTTCCCCTCTGATCTCGAAGTGCAAGTGAGGACCGTAGTCGGAGTTCTGGCCCCCTACCGTACCAATCACCCGTCCCTTGTTCACCGAAGCGCCGTTCTTCACCTCGGCTGTCTCCATGTGGGAGTAGACCGAGTAGTAGCCGTTGCCGTGCTCCAGCACGATGGTCAAGCCATACGTGCCGAACTGACCCACCAGACGAACCTTCCCGGATTCCACCGCTTTGACCGGCGTGCCCACCGGGGCGGCAATGCCCACCCCGTTCCAGCGAATGATTCCGCCGCTCGGGAGGGTGTCGCGGCCGAAGTGGTACACGATGGCGCCTTCGACCGGCCAATCCAGCTTGCCCAGGTCTGCCGTTGTAATGGATCCGGGGGTGGCCACGGCGCCGCGCAGCGCGCCGCGGGCCAGCTCGTCGCGGCGGGAGCGCTCCAGCGATGCCAGCAGGCCGTTCAGCCGTGATTCGTCTTTCTGCAGCTGGCTGAGCCGCCGCTCGGTGCTGCGGGCCGAGCGCTGCAGGGTCTGCAGCTTTCTGGCCCGCTCTGACGCCAGCTCGGTGTAGCGGCTGAACTCCGCCTCGCGTTCATCCCTCCGTCGGTCCAGCTCGCCCCGGACATTCAGAATGTTGTTCCGCTGCTGGACCACCCGGTTTCGTAGCTTCTCGACGTCTTCGACCAGGGCCCGATCCTGTTCGCTGGTGAGGTAGAGATACTTGTAGCGGCTGAGCAGATCCCCAAAGGATTCGGCCGCAAGGAGCACCTGAAAGGTGTGCAGCGGGCCCCGTTTGTAGATGTCGATCAGCCGTCGCTCCAGCACGGCCCGGCGTTCAGCCAGGTTGTCCTGCGCCAGGATCAGCTCGGCGCTGGAACGATCGAGCTGAGAGGCCAATCCTCCGATCTGGCGCTCGATCTCGCCCACGATGCGCTGGGTGGACTCGCGCTGCCGCTCCAGGTTGCTCAGCTCGTCATTCACGTCGTGCACCTGACCCTGCAGCCGCTCCCGCTGCCGCTCCAGTCGGTCTCGTTCGGCGCGGATTTCTTCGAGGCGGCGCCGACTCTCCTCGAGGTCCGTCTGCGCACCCGCCGGAACCGGGTGGATGGCAGTTATAAGGGCGAGTGCCGCGAGTAGGCAAAGGCGGAGCGGGCGGAACAGGCGGAAGGCTTGATCCGCTTCTTCCGCCCTACACATGACGAAGATGCCTGCCGACGCTCACCAGACTCCCGGCCAGGCCGAGAAGTACCCCGAAGATGACGATGACCACCATGTGCTGCGGCTCGAAGAAGAGCAGACCGGCAAAGGTTCCTCCACTCTTGTCGCGGAAGAGGAGATAGCCGGCATAGCACAGAACCAGCGAGAGGAACCCGCCCAGCAGGCC
>DATKJJ010000629.1:0-2436 GCA_035543695.1 Gemmatimonadales bacterium
AAGTGAACCAGGCGCTCAGCGCCGAGCGCTCCTGCTGCTCCGGCGCAACCGCTCGGTGCCAACGAAACCGCCAGCGCCCCCAAACTCCCGCCCCCTCATCACTGGTCAGCGGCCAGGGGAGCGGAGGAGGTTCGGCCGGGGCATGCCGGATCAGCAGCCGGCCGAAGCTCAATTCGGCTGTCCAGGAACCGCCGAGCGGGGCCCGATCACCGCTCGAGCCACTGCGAAGAAGGCTGATTACGCGCTGAGCGCGGGTGGGCCCGAGGGGGCAGCCGGCCCGCCGAGCCAGCGCGAGGATGGTCGCTTGGGTCAGGGCTGAATCATAGTTCCCGAGGGTGTGGGCAGCAACGGAAATCCCCGCCGCCTCGGCCCGGAGGTCGAGACCGGGCAATACATCCAACACCGCATCCCATGCCGCCCGTTCAGCCGCGGCGTGGTGAGCAACTCGGAGAAGATTCAGGTCCACTTCCCCCAGCCGGCCGCGGAGCATCGGCAGCAGCTCCGCCCGAATCCAGGAACGCTGGTGGCGAGGGTCGGCATTGGCCGGATCGACCCAGGGATCGAGTCCAGCCGACCTCACGTGCTCCTCCAGCTCGGCGCGTCTAAAAGGAAGCAGCGGCCGAACTACGCGTCCTTGCTGCGGGGCCATTCCGGCCAGACCGGCCGGACCAGAGCCGGCCAGAACCCGCATCAAAATCGTTTCGACCTGGTCATCGGCATGGTGAGCAGTGAGGATCATATCGGCGCCGGTCCGGCGACGCGCCTCCTCCAGCCACGCGTAGCGATGTTCTCTGGCCTCGGTTTCTGTGGCTCCGGCTCCTAACGCGAGCCGGCCCACCTCGATCGGCACGTCGTATCCGGCTGATACCATCTGAACGCGTTCGGCAACCAGGCCACTTTCTGGATGGATCCCGTGGTCCACATGGGCGACCACAAGATCCAGCGCATGACGGACCCGAGCTGCGACCAGGAGATCCAGCAAGGCGAGTGAATCAGACCCGCCCGAGACAGCAATCAGCACGCGCTTACCGTCCAGCTCGAGGGTGGACAGATGCGCCATGAAACGTTCGGTCAGCCGCATGTCCAAACTTAACCAGTCCAACCGCGGTTCAGCTCAGCGTACCGGTCTGGTGTGCATTCATATGTGGGGTGTATACTGCTGATCCCCTAATCGTCAGTGTTGCCGCTCTTCCACAGTTGTAGCAGGTCCCCGCCCATCGAGACCCCGGTCGAGGCTCGTTAGGTCCGAAAGTGCGCACTCACCCGCGCCGCGTGGTCTGGCGCGAATCATGAGCGGGACCGGCACAAACAAGCGCGATGGGGTCCCCCGCTCCGCCGCGAGCCGCTCTTGGAGGGCAGCGATGTCGCCAGTGTCGCAACGCCGTTCCCGCCTGCGTACGCTCCTCTTCTGGGCCGCTCCCCTTACATGGCTCGGCTGCGGCGGCGGCGGCACCGACATAGTCCTTCCCTCACTCAGCGTCTCCACCGCCACCGATGGCGTGGAGCTCGATCCCGACGGGTACACCGTAATAATCGACGGCTCCGACACCGAGACGATCGGCGTAACCGAAACGGTAGTGGTGGAGCGGCTCACCGATGGCCAACACCGGGTCCAGCTCGCCGGTCTTGCGCCCAACTGTTCGGCCCAGGGAGAGAATCCGCAGTCGGTGGCGGTCCGCTCCGGCAGCACCACCACCGTCTCCTTCTCCGTCCGATGCAGCGCCACCAGCGGGACCATCGAAGTAGCCACTTCGACTACCGGCTCCGCGGGCGACCCCGACGGGTTTACGCTCCTGGTCGATAGCAACCCATGGGGTCCCGTCATGCCGAGCGGAACGGTCAATGTTGCCGGCGTGACTCCCGGCTCCCACAGCATCGGTCTCGGCGGGCTGGCTGCCAACTGCCAGGTCGACGGGGAGAACCCTCGGACGATCACGGTGTCGGGGGGTGAGACAGTCCAGGTTCCTTTCAGTGTGACCTGCTCGGATCCAGGACCAGCTCCGGGGACGCTCACCGTGACGGCGACGACCAGCGGCCCGGAGCTGGATCCCGACGGCTATGGCGTGACGCTGGATGGCGGAGCCAGCCAGCCGCTCGGCATCAACGCCGTTATCACGTTGCCCAACATTCCAACTTCGTCGCACCAGGTAGAGCTCATCGGCGTCGCGCTCAACTGCACCGTGAGCGGCACGAATCCCCGGAATGTGACAGTAGCGGCCGGGAAGACCGCCAGCGTGGCGTTCACGGTGACTTGCTCGGAGCCCACTCCAGATGCCGGCAGCCTCGAAGTCACCACAGCCACGACCGGCAGCGACCCGGACGACGGTTACACGGTCACCGTCGACGGCGGCACGGCTCAGCCCATCGGCGCGAATGCCACCATCTCCCTGGCAAACGTGCCGGCAGCGGAGCACCAGGTGCGGCTCCAGGGAATAG
>DATKJJ010000630.1:0-8031 GCA_035543695.1 Gemmatimonadales bacterium
GATCGTGAGGTTCAGCAGGACCTGATCGAGCTGCGCCGGGTCGGCCCGTACCGGAGCCGCCGCCGGATCGAGCCGGAGCTCCAGCGTCTGCTGTTCGGTCAGAGTGCGGCGGAGAATGGGCTGAAGGTTGTTCAGCACCGCATTCAGATTTACCACCTCCGGTTTGAGGATCTGCCGCCGGCTGAACGCGAGGAGCTGCCGGGTGATCGAGGCGGTGCGCTCGGCGGCTTGCCGGATGTAATCCACGTCCTGCCTCACGGGATCGGGCAGGTCCTTCCGGGCCAGAATGAAGCTGGCGGCGCCCAGGACAACGGACATCTGGTTGTTGGCTTCGTGGGCCATGCCCCCGGCCAGCTGACCCACGACCTCGATTCGCTCGGCCTGTCTCAGGCGGTCTTCCGCCTGGCGACGGGCAGTGAGATCCAGGACGAAGAACACGGCGTCCACCATGTGATCGGCCAGCCGAGCCCCGCCGACCAGTACGGGAACCCGGCTTCCATCCTTCCGCAAAAATTCTTTTTCATACGGAGTGCACGATCCCCTGAGCCGGGTTTCCTCGGTCGCCTTGCGGTCGACCTCCTCGTAGCCCGGCGGGGTGAGACGGCCGTGGCGAAGCATCCCCTGGGCCAGATCCTCTCTGGTGTAACCCAGCATGTCGAGCAGCACGTCATTGGCACTGGTGATCAGCTGGCCGTTCCAGAAGGCAATACCGATCATCCCCGACTCGAACACGCTGCGAAAGCGGGCTTCGCTCGCCTGAATGGCAGACTCGGCCTGCCGATTGAGTGTGACATCCCGTTGGGAGCCCCAGGCGCGCCGCAGGTGCCCCTCGGATACAACTCCGATCAGGTTGTTCAGGAAGTAGCGTTGGTTTCCCTGGCGGTCGAATTCGTGGGATTCGGCGTCGGTCAGGCGATAGCCGCTTCGAATGAATGCGCGCAGGTACGCAAGGTTCTGCGGGTCGGAGTGGGGCATCATGTCACTCAGTCGCGAGCCGACCAACTCTCCGGCCTTGCTGTAGCCATACATCTGGGCCAGGGCATCATTGCACTCCGCCAGAAAGGCGTGGGCATAGAAGCGCTCGATCTGCTCGTCGTCTGGTAGCGTCACCGGCACCGGTTGCTCCAGCTCGAAGCGCCAGACACCTTCTGCCGTCTGTTCGATGAACGCCCGATAGCGCTCCTCACTCTGGCGCAGCGCCGCTTGAGCGGCGGCGTGCTGGGAAATGTCCTCCACCAGCCCGACGTATCCCACCAGCTGTTCCTGGTCGGCGATCTCCGCCGCGTTTACCCGGGTCCACACCACCTTGCCGTCGAGGTGGGCAAACCGATGCTCACTCTGGAAGGGAATTCTGCGCTCCGCCGCCTGATACCACTCCCGGAAGACTCGCTCCCGGTCCTCCGGGTGGATCGCCCTGCTCCATCCGGTTCCCCGGGCCTGCTGTTCGCTCAATCCGGAGATCCGCTGATACGCTGGGTTGGTGTAGAGGCAGTCACCGGCAGGGTTGGTGATGTAGATACCCAGCGGAGACGATTCCGCCATGACACGAAAGCGGGCCTCGCTGCTGCTGAGTGCGGCCTCGATCGCGAGCTGCTGATTAAGCGCTTCCTCTGCCTCCACGGCGGCGGCCTCGGCCCGCGATTTCTCCTGCTCCGCACGCCTGGCCTCAGCCCGCGCCAGGTCCGCCGCGTTGCGGGCTTCGACGGCGGAGGCCTCCGCCCGCGCCTGAGCTCTGAGTCGAGACTCGCCCAGCATCGCGGCGATCGCGCCGGTCAGAGAGAAGAACAGAACCCGCACGAGTTCCATCTTGCCGGTGAGCTGCAGGGAGTAGGTCGGCGGGATGAAGAGAAACAGTCCCAGGAAGGCGCTCAACCCGGTCGCCAGGAGGGCGGGGCCCAGGCCGCCGTACCAGGCAACAACCAGCACGGCGATTACGAGGGTGGTGAAGGGAAGCTGAGCCCCCAGCAGCGGCCCCAGCAGCCAGCGCACGACCGCCATCACGAGCACGGCTCCTGCCGCTACGAGATAGGAAATGAGTCGCTTGCGAGCGCTGGAGTCGGGCATCGGTGAAGTAAGAGGTATCCCTGGCAGCGGAGCAAGTCACCGGGGCGCGTCTGGCGCAAAAATGTCGATTCCTTGCCCGGCTGCGACACATTCAGCTCGAGTCCGCCCGGATCGCGGAGTTCGGCGGCCGGCACCGCTCTCGAGGCACGGGTCGTGCTTCGAGCCAGTATTGGCCACTGATTTCCATTTTTTGTTTCGACGCTTCTTGCGTGCTGCCTCGGTCCCTGCGATTGGCGGGGCGGCGTGAGGAATACCGGGAATGCTGCTCCACTGATGCTCGCCTATCAGAACCTTGCTGCCGTCGACTGGTCTGCGACGACGTGGGTGGTGGCGTCCTTGTCCACCCTCCTTGGGCTCGGCATTGCCGCCTTCGTCCAGGAGCGCCGCCATGCCGCCCGAGCCACTGCCTTTCAGACCGCGGCCGCCCACTACCAGCGCTTTCTCCGTCAGGTCATCGATACCAATCCCAATCTGATTTTCGTGAAGGATTGGGAAGGCAAATACGTGCTTGCCAACGAGGCGATGGCCCAGTTTCACGGAACGACGGTTGAAACGCTGATCGGCAAGCGGGACAGCGATTTCGGTCTGAAGGATGGGGAAGTCGAGAAGTTTCTCCGGGCCGACCGTGAGGTCCTTTCGACCCAGTTGGCGACATTCATTCCCGAAGAACAAGCCACCTGCACCAGGACCGGCGCCACCCGCTGGTTTCAGACGGTGAAAGTGCCGCTGCTTTCACCCGACGGCAGCGCCCGCCAGGTGCTGGGCGTGTCCACCGACATCACCGAGCGCAAGCAGCTGGAGGATCAGTTCCGGCAGGCTCACAAGATGGAGGCGGTCGGCCGGCTGGCCGGAGGCATCGCTCACGACTTCAACAATGTGCTGACCATCGTCCGGGCTCAAACCGAGTTTCTGCTGGCGGACATGCCGGCCGATGATATGCGAAGGGCCGACGTACTGGAGATCCAGAGCGCGGCCGATCGGGCGGCCGGCTTCATCCGGCAACTCCTGGCCTTCAGCCGGCGCCAGCTGCTCCAGCCCGAAGTCCTGGAGCTGAATGCGGTGATCACCGGGATGGAGAGCATGGTCCGGCGGCTGGTCGGCGAGGACGTGGTTCTGCTCACGAAATTGCATCCTGAGCTGCCGAGGGTCTGGGCCGACCCGGGTCAGCTGCAACAGGTAATGCTCAACCTGGCGGTGAACGCCCGCGACGCCATGCCGCGTGGGGGAAGCCTGTTGATCGAGACTGGAGTGGTCGAGCTGGACGAGCACTACCCTCGCCAGCATCCTTCGGCCCGGCCCGGTCGTCACGTCGTGCTGGTGGTGACCGATACCGGTGGCGGGATGGACCCCGCCACCCGCTCCCGGATCTTCGAGCCGTTCTTTACCACCAAGGAGCCGGGGAAGGGAACGGGCCTGGGTCTCTCGACGGTCTACGGGATCGTGAAGCAGAGCGGTGGGCACATCTGGGTGTACAGCGAGGTAGGGCGGGGAACCACGTTCAAGCTCTACTTCCCGCTCCATCAGGGGCCAATGCAGGCCTCAGAGAGTACGGTCAGGGCCCTTCCACCCTCAGGTGCGGGTGCCACGATCCTCCTGGTCGAAGACGAGGCCTCGGTCCGGAGTACGGTTCGGCGCCTGCTCGAGCGACACGAGTACCGGGTGCTGGAAGCCACCAACGGTCAGGACGCACTGGCCTTGATCATCGCGCGGCACGGCGAAGTCGATCTGATTCTTTCCGACATGGTCATGCCTGGCATGGGCGGCGCGGAGCTGGCTACCCGGGTCCGCGCTTTCGCCCCTACGCTTCCAGTCCTGTTGATGACGGGGTATACCGAGGAGGCACTGGCCCGAAACGGTGACCGTCCGCTCGACCAGGAAATCATCGAGAAGCCGTTCACGCTGCATATTGTGCTGGAAAAGGTCCGGACGGCGCTCGCCCGCAAAGCCGGCTAGCGCACTCCCGCGGGGGTCCGCTGGTCTGATTTGCCCTTCTGCTTCAGCAACCGGGTGAGTTGCACCGCCAGGGCCTCGGGGGTGAATGGCTTCTGCAGAAAGGGCTGACCTGCCTGAAGCAACCCGCGGCGGACGATCTCGTCGTCGGTATAGCCGCTGATGAAAAGGACCGGGAGATTCGGGGTGAGCTCGGCGGCGCGACGGGCCAGCTCGGGACCATCCATGCCGGGCAGGATCACGTCGGTGATCAGCAGATCGATGCGGGTATCCTTTCGTTCCAGCACCCCGAGCGCCTGATGTCCTCCGCTTGCCTCGATGACTCCATAACCAAATTCCTGCAGCGCCCGTGAGGTCATGATCCGGACGGCGGGCTCGTCCTCCACCAGAAGGACTGTCTCCCCGGTGGCGCGGGACGGCGGCTCAGCCGGGGCGGTGGGAGCCACCGACGATGCGTCGAGCGGCAGATAGATCTTGAAGGTGGTGCCTTCGCCCAGTTCACTATAGGCCCAGACGTAACCGTGGCTCTGCTTCACGATACCATAAACCGTGGCCAGTCCGAGCCCCGTGCCTTTGCCAATGGGTTTGGTGGTGTAGAACGGCTCGAACAGATGGCTCAGGGTTTCGGGCCCCATGCCGTGGCCGGTATCGCTGACGGCAATCACAGCGTAAGGGCCGGGACGGATAGCGACGCCGGGCCGCTGCTTGGCATATGACTCGGTCAGCTCGGCGACGGAGGTCTCGATGCTGAGGCGTCCACCCAGCGGCATGGCATCGCGGGAGTTCAGCACCAGATTCAGCAGCACCTGGCTCAGCTGGCCCGGATCGGCGTTGACCCGGCTGCCGGCCCGGAGCTGCAGCACGAGGGTCGAGCGCTCGCCCAGGGCACGGCGGAGCACGCCCTCGAGTCCCTGGATCACGTCGTCCAGCTCGAAGACCCGGCTCTGCACCACCTGGCGGCGGCTAAACGCAAGGAGCTGAGCGGTTATTGCGGCGGTACGCTCGGCGGCCTCCCGGATGTACTCGAGATCTTTCCGGGCGGTTTCCGGAAGATCGGGGCGGCCGAGCAGGAAGCTCGAAGCGCCGAGAACCACAGTCATTTGATTGTTGGCTTCGTGGGCCACACCGCCGGCGAGCTGACCGACCACCTCCATCCGCTCGCTCTGGCGCACCCGTTCCTCGATCAGCCGTTGGGCGGTGACGTCGGTGGTGACCTCGATAACCGTGGGCGATTCCTCGCGCCGGCGCCGCTGCAGGATCCATTGCGCGGCCACGTGGATCCTGCGTCCGTCTTTGGCCACATGGACCAGCTCGCCCTGCCAGCGGCCAGCCGCCTTCAGAGCGCTCCGGATCTCCGCCAGCGGGAGAGGAAACTCGCTCTGCAGCAGCTCGTGCGACACCCGGCCAATCGCCTCAGCGGCAGTGTACCCATAGAGGCGGGCAGCGCCACTGCTCCAGTAGGTGATTCGCCCGTCCAACTCCCAGACCAGCGCCTGTGCTACCTCCAGAGCTTCGGCCAACCCTCGGCTGCGGGCGCTTTCCATTTCCAGCGCCGCCTGAATCCGCTTTTGCTCCGTGATGTCTCGCTTGACCGATGCCGCACCCACAACCTTCCCCGAGGCGTCCCGGATGGGAGAGACCGAGAGGGCGATCTGGATCCGCTCGCCATCCTTCCGGATGCGCTCGACCTCGGCAAACTCGACCGGCTCGCCCCGGCCCACTCGCCGGAGAATTTCGTCCTCGCTGTCATGCAGTTCGGCCGGAATCAGCCGGTAAACCGAGCTCCCCAGCATCTCGGCCTCGGTGTAGCCGAAAATGTGCTCGGCGGCTTCGTTCCAGCTGGTGATGGTGCCATCCAACTGTTTACCGACGATCGCGTCCGCGGAGGAGGTCACGATCGCCGCCAGCCGGGCGGTGGCCTCATCGGCTTTCACCCTGCTGGTTACGTCCTGGCCCACCACGGTCAGCCCTTCGGCCGAGGGATAAGCGGTGACCTCGATCCAGATGTCACGAGGCGGATAGTATGCGGTGACCCGGGCAGCGTGGTCGCCCGCCGCCGCCCGGCGGTAGGCCTGCTCGAAGGGACTTCCCAGGGTTGCCGGGAACGCCTCCCAATGATTCCGACCCACGAAGTCGGCCGGCTTTCCCCCGGCCATGGCCGCCGCCCGCTGGTTCATATAGGTGATCGTCCACTCGTGATCGATCACGGTGAATGCGTCGGTGATGCTGCCCAGGATGCGCTCTACCCGCTCCGAGGCCTGAGCCGCACGCTGCGCCTCCTGCTCCGCCCGAGCGGTCTGTTCCTCGGCGTGCAGGGTCTCCTCCTCCGCGCGGGCCGACTCCTCTTCGGCCCGGGCCGCCTCTTCCTCCGCCCGGACTGCCTCCTGTTCCGCTCTCGCGGTCTCCCGCAGCGCGGCTGCCATGGCCTCCTGGACTGCGTCGTATCCCCGGCGACGGGCCTGTCCCAGCCAGCCTGTCGCGACGCCGGAGAGGCCGAAGAGCAGGACCCCAAGCTGCGCGATCGGATCCTTGAGCGAGAGGGAATGAACCGGCTCGATGAACCAGTACAGTGCCGTCAGAATGCCCAGCACGGTGGTCAGGAGCGCCGGCCCAAAACCACCGAGGTAGGCCGAGACGAAGACCGCCGGGAACAGCGTAATGAAAGGAAGGGCGGGGCCGATGAGGGGAGTCAGACTGGCCCGGATCCACACTGCGATGCCGGTAGCGAGGACGGCCCACACATAGGGCCTCAGCCGGTCTATCCACGATCTTGGGAGAACGGAGTCGCTCTTCAGGCTCACGCGGTTCTGCTATGGCGAAGGGATCGAGGCGGCCCAGACTCGAGCAGCCGTGTAGCAAGGTTGTGATTCCCTGCGCCAGAGTCAATCCCGGTCGCGGAGCGGGAGTTAGCCCTCCCGAATGGAATGGGCCGGCCGCTCCCGGAGACGAGGCTCGGAAGGCGGAGACACTCGCCGGTGTGCCGGATTGGCGATCCGGTACCAGGCGGTGCCCGGCTCATACGGATCGGCTTTTCGCTTGGCCACGATTCCCTCCAGATCCATCCGAAGAGCAGCACCGAAGAGCGCGCGACCATGCTCTTCGATGGCGAGCACCTAGTAGAGGGGCCCGGTGTCCTCGGGCAGCAGCGAACCGAGCAGCTCCTTTCGGCTGACCAGCGGCTCCGTCCTGAGGTCCTGGCCGTCCAGCCAGAGCAGGTCGAAGGCGGCAAAGGCGATGAATCCCTGCCGCCGTATGAGGTTCTCGAACACCGGCTTGCCTCTCCGGTCCAGCGACACGATCTCCCCGTCCAGGATCGCCTCACGGCCCCGCAGCACCTCGGCTACGCGGTTCCAGAGCTCGGTAAAGCGCTTGAGAGGGAGGTCGCGGCGGGATCGGATCTCGCATCCGGATTCGGAAGAGTACACCAGGCCGCGAAAGCCGTCGTACTTGGGCTCGAAGATCCAATCGGGATCATCGAAGGGATCGGCACGTGGAACCAGGGCCAGAGGTTCCACGTACGGCAGGGCAGCGGACTTGGATGGGTGAGAATAGGCGATACGATGCGTGGGCATGAAGGCTCCGGCGCCTCAGGGGCGTTCAGGAGCCCTCCCCACGAGGAGGGCGCAACGGGTGAGCCGTTCGGCTCTGTCGGCATAAGCTACATCAAGCAACGGTCTCTGGCGACACCGCGTGAGCGGAGTCACGGCGACAGCGACCTGATCCGCTAGTTTGCTCGCAATTGAAGGCCCCACCGGTATAACCGATCATGACGGTATACCACTGGCGAAACAGCCATTCCGGGTTGTGACAACAACGCGGTCGGGGGGAAGCACGTGCGACAAGGAGACGAGCGTGGATAGTGAGGACCGGACCGATCTCCAGGAACGGAGGATTCGAGAGGCGCGCCTCAGGCCTGAGTTTGCTCATCTCTATCCGCCGCTGGAACCGGGGCGCTGGGAGTCGGCAGCGCTGATGGCCGATCGGGTGGTGGCCTGGATGCTCCGCCAGCCCGACCGC
>DATKJJ010000631.1:0-8779 GCA_035543695.1 Gemmatimonadales bacterium
CAGGTTATATCCGTACACCGGTCCCCCGCTGGGAACCGACAGCCGCACCACCTGGTCCGGAACCGTGCTGGGCGTATAGACCCAGACATGCTCCCCATCGATCACGATGGCCTCCCCGGATGGATCGCTGAAGCGCATCGCCAGTTTGGCCGGCCCTGCCTGCACCAGGGTACCTCTGCTCTCCGCGCTGTCGATCATGGGATTGTCGATCAGTTGCACGAAGTCGGCCTGTAGGCTGGCGAGCGAACGGTAGACCCGGGCCGCCCGGCCGATGATCGCCTGAGCGTCCTGAGCGGTGCCGCTCGATGGACTGAGCAGCGTTAGTGCCAGAAAAATCAGCGCTCTCATGTCCGCAGCTCCGCCGGCTCCGCCACCCGGCGTCCAATGGCCTCCGCAATCAGCCGGACTTCCTTCATCAATCGGTCGAACTGTTCGGGATAGAGACTCTGTGCTCCGTCGGACAGAGCTCGGTCCGGTGTGGGATGCACCTCCACAAGGAGCCCATCCGCGCCGCCGGCGACAGCCGCCTTGGCCATCGGCATGACCATGTCGCGGTGGCCGGTTCCATGGCTCGGGTCGGCGATGATTGGAAGGTGGGAAAGCCCGTGGACCACCGGGATGGCGCTGAGGTCGAGCAGGTTCCTCGTGGCCGGATCGAAGCCCCGCACCCCGCGCTCGCACAGAATCACATTGGGATTACCCTCTGCCAGGATGTACTCGGCCGAAAGCAGCAGCTCCTGGATGGTGGCGGACAGACCGCGCTTCAGGAGCACCGGCTTCCGGATTCGCCCAGCCAGCTTCAGCAGGGAATAATTCTGCATGTTGCGAGCGCCGATCTGAACGATGTCTGCTACTTCCAGGACCGCGTCCATACCCTCCGCATCCATCGCCTCGGTCACGATCAGCAGCCCGGTTTCCTCGCGGGCCCGAGCCAACAGCTCCAATCCGGATTGGCCCATGCCCTGGAATGAATACGGGGAGCTTCGAGGCTTGTATGCGCCGGCTCGAAGGATGGTGGCCCCTGACTCCCGCACCGCACGAGCGGCCGCCAGGATTTGCTGCTCGCTCTCGACCGAGCAGGGCCCTGCCATCACCACAACCTCGTCGCCGCCGATGGTCAGCCCGCCGGGGAGCTTGATCGTGGTGGGCTCCGGCTTCCATTCTCGCGACACCTGCTTATATGGCTTGGTAACGTGGATGACTTCCTGGACGCTGGGCAGCGCGGCGAGACGGGAGGCGTCTACCCGGCCATCGTTGCCAACCAGTCCAACGGTGGTGCGCTGTTTTCCCGGCATCGGCCGCGCCTGATAGCCCATCTCCTCGATGGTCGCGGCAACGCGTCGGATGTCCTCTTCGGGCGCTCCGTGGCGCATGACGATGAGCATGGCGCCTTCAGGTCCAGGTGTGAGAGTCGACAGTCACGGTCTGAGGCCGGATTCTACGGCCCCAGACCGGTCGGAAGGATAATGATGCACGGGGTATGCCAAGTCGGCGAGTCCGGGGGGACCCGGTATGGTAACTCTAAACCATGGCTCCTTCTCCCAAACGTACCCCCACAATGGTCGAGACGCCCGGCTCTTGCATGGTCACACCGTACACGGCGTCGGCCGACTGCATGGTTCTGGGGTTGTGGGTGATAACGAGGAACTGGGTGTCCGACTTGAACTCGTCCAGCAGGCGGGTGAAGCGCCCCACGTTAGCATCGTCCAGGGGCGCATCCACCTCGTCCATGAGGCAGAAGGGGCTCGGTTTGGTGAGATAGATGCTGAACAGAAGGGATACCGCCACCAGGGTGCGCTCTCCGGAGGAGAGGAGATGAATCCGTTGGGTGCGCTTCCCTCGAGGGGCAGCATGGATGTCGATCTCGCTCTCCAGCGGCTCGTCGGGAGTCGCCAGCCGGAGATCACACTCACCGCCCCCAAACAACGTCTGGAACACTTTGGAGAAATTGGCCTGGATCGCGGTGAAGGTCTCCAGAAACATGGTCCGTGCGGTCCCGTCGATCTCACGAATGGCCTGGATGAGCGACTGCCGAGCGCTGACCAGATCGTCCCGCTGAGCAATCAGGAAATCCAGGCGCTTGCTCTCTTCAGCATGCTCTTCCACCGCGAGAGGGTTGACGGGGCCGATGCCCTCCAGCGCGGTCAGGACTCGAGATGTTTCGGCCTCCAGGCTGTCCAAATCCATATCGAGGAGCGTCGTGCTCTGCATCAGATGTTCGAATGGCCGGTGCCACTCCGCTTCCACCCGCTCGACAATGCTGCGGCGGAAGCCGGCACTTTCGGTCAGCTGCACCTGGAGAGAATGGCTCTCCTCGCCCGCGCTTTCCAGCCGCGCGCGAACGTTTCCAAGTTGCCGATCGGCGTCGGTTAGTGCGGCTTCGACCCGAGCCAGTTCGGATTCTGCCTCTGAGCTGGCCATCTCGAGCTGCTGAAGCGCGGCCGTACGCTCCTCCCGCAGCTCCAGCCACTCTGACTGTTGCCCCGCAATGGCCGCGGTGTCGGATTCCAGCTGGGCCAGCTCGTCGGACAGGGCGCGCGCCGCTTCTTCTGCCTCGCTTCGAGTTCGGGCGGCCCGCTGCAACCGATCGCTGGCGGCCCGGAGGCTCCCGGCCAGATGAGCCTCCTGAACCTGCCAGTGAGCCCGCTGTTCCCGGGTCGCCTCCTGTTCGGCCTCCAGCTCGGCGAGGAGAACGCGGGCGGCGCTGAGGGCCTCCTCCACCCGGCCGCGCGCCAGCTCGTCGGCCACCAGCGCCTGATCGATCTCGCCGAGCCGCCGTTCCGACTGCAACAGCCGCTCGGTCAGCCGATCCATCTGGGTGTCTGCGTCGGCAGTTTCCCGGCTCAGATTGGCTACCATGCGCCCGACGTCCTCCCGCGCGGCGATAGCCTGGCGCTCAGAGTCGCGAGCCTGCTCTGCGGCCGCTGCGGCCTCGCCCAGTGCCTGCTCCAGCACACCGAGCTGCTCGACAATGGCCCGGAGGGCCTCTTCCGCCGCACTCATGCTGTGTTCGGCTTTCCGGATGTCTTCGGTCAACGTGGAGAGCTCCGCCCGTCGGCGAATGGGCCCGAGGGGAGCTCCCACCCCCGCGAGAAAAATCGCTCCGCTCGCCCGACGCAGGACTCGGCCGCTTTCATCCAGTACCTGCGACCCGGCCAGCGCAGCCCGCACCCAGCCGGCCGCCGGACCTTCGGCGTGCAGCCGATCATCAAGGGGCACCTCGTCCACCGAACATACCGGGCCGGGTTGGACCGGCAGCAAGACGAGTGGGCCGGGCTGCTGCTCCGAGTGCCAGCTTTGAATCGCGTTGACGGCTTCAACGTCCTGAACCAGCACGGCATGCATCCATTCGCCCAGCAGCCGCTCGGCCAGCTCAGCGTCTTCCCGCCCAGTGCTCACGAAGTCGCTGAGCGGACCCAGCACTCCGCCCTGAAAATTCTCCCGAGCCGCCAGCAGTGCCGCCGCCCCAGGTGCCAGGCCTACCCGATCCCGTTCCAGCTCCTCCAGTACCTGGCGGCGGGCGGTCAATTGCGCCAGAGATTCTTCGGCCCGCCGGCGATCTGCCCGATGCATCGCCTCGCGCTCCCGGGCCTCTGCCACGAGGTACCGGGCATGATCGGTGGCGGCAACTGCCTCACGAGCCTGGTGCCCCTGTGCGTCCGCCTGCTCGACCGCATGGTCTCGCCGCTGCTCCGCCGCGGCGAGCTCCTGCCGCAAACTGGACCGGTGGATCTCGGCCTGCGCGGTGCGCTCGCGCAATGAGGCGAGCTCGCCTTCCAGCGCCGTGCGCTCTCCTTCGAGGGCCTTGATGGCGTGCGCGTGGGTTTGTAAGTCCTGCTCCAGCTGGCGTACCGTGGACCGCTGCCCGCCGAGCTTCTGCCGGACGGCCTCCTCGGCTTCGGCCCGGCCAATCAGCTCACGGCCAATGCGGGTGTGCTCGGCGGCAGAGGACTCGTGGTCTTCGGCGGCAGCGGCCTGTTCCATGGCAGCCTGGGCGGCCCGGTACTCCATCTGGGTGCGCTCCTCCGCCGCGCGAAGGCGGCGCGACGAGGCATTGGCGAGACGCTCGTTAGCCAGAGCCAAATCGCCTTCCAGCCGCCCGATCTCTACCCGAAGAGCGGCAAGGCGCAGGGTCATTTCAGTGCGGTGAGCTTCGGCGGTGCCTCGAGCGTGGGTCCACTCCTCTCGCTGCGATTCCGTCTGGGCCAGCTGTTGACGCGCCAGCGGCAGCAGGTCAGTCAACTCGGCGTAGCGGGCTTCCATGCCTGCGGCTTCAGCCGCCAGGCGGTCGAGGTGACGCTGAGCCAGAGTGAGTTGGAGGCTGAACTTTTCCTCGGAGAGCTTGGCGTGACGCTCGGCCTTTCCGCGCTGGCGCGCGAGGCTCCGGATCTGAGACTGAACCTCGGCAATCAGATCTTCAACCCGCTGCAGGTCTACCGCTGTTTCCTCGAGCCTGCGCTCGGTGCTGTGCTTCCGGTCTCGGTAGAGCCCGATCCCGGCGGCTTCCTCGAACAAAGACCGGCGTTCCTCCGCGCGGTCGGAGAGGAGGAGATCGATCATCTTGGCCTCGATCACGACTCCAGCGTCGCTGCCAAGTCCGGTACCCCGCAGGAGGTCCTGGATGTCGCGCAACCGAACCGGCGAGCCGTTCAGCAAGTAGTCGCTCTGCCCTGAGCGGGAGAGCCGCCGGGTGACCACCACTTCGCGGTACGCGATCGGCAGGTCACCATCGCTGTTATCGAGATAGAGAGAGACTTCGGTGACGTTCACCGGGCGGCGAGCAGCGGACCCCTGGAAGATGACGTCTTCCATCTTCCCACCCCGCAGCAGCCGGGCCGATTGTTCGCCCAGCACCCAGCGAACCGAGTCGGAGACATTGGATTTGCCGCAACCGTTCGGGCCCACGATTGCGGTGACCCCTTCCTCAAACGTCAGGGTCACCGTATCCGCAAACGACTTGAAGCCGGAGAGCTCCAGCTTGGTAAGCTTCATGCGATCTGCCCCCCACGAAGGGTGAACGCTATCGAGCCGGTTGGTCCTGAGCAGTTACGATGAAAGAAGGCATCCCGAGCTTCCGGCCGGTTTCCTCAGCCTGCTCGCGTGTAGCATAGGGTCCGAGCACCACCCGGTACGCCTCCTCCTGGCGTTTGGGCGTGAGCACGGCGGCCGGTAGGCCGGCGGCTCTGAGCTTCTCGGAGAGCTCGGTGGCCCAGGTTGGATTCTGGGAGCTGCTGACCTGGAGGTATACCGTGGGCCGCCCGGCGGCGCTGTCCGCATCGGCCTGGCGAGCGGAGTCGGCGTCTACCGGGATATTGTCTTCCTGCGCAGGATGCCAGGCAAGCGGAAGCCAGAGATCGCTCGAGCCCCCTTCGATCCGTCCCGTTTCGGTAAACCCTTTGTCAGACAGATCCAGGGCTACCACGTCCGAGCCACGCCGCACCAGCAGCGTGTGTGGGGCCGCTACCGCGGGCAGATCGTCGCTCCAGCGCGCTGCGGTGGCGCCGAGATACTTGCCGGTTCCGACATCGACAACCCAGACGGAGTCCGCGCTCTCCGGCTGCACCAGCAGCCAGCTGCCGTAGAGATCGCTGCGAAGCCCTTTGGCGGGACCGGGAAGCTCGATTTCCCGCAGCCGGGTTCCCTCGAACCGGTCCAGTATCAGAAGCGGTGCGGCCGCACGGGCCACGTACAGTCGGTGCCCGGACGGAGAGAAGAGCACCGCCCGAGCATCGCCCTCGATGGGAATGACGCGGGGCTTGGCCTTCTGGCGAGGGGTGTAGAGAATGACCGCTGAATCGGCTGCCACGGCAACTTCATCGCCAACGAAGCTGGCAGCGACTTGCCCTTCGGGGAGCGGCGTCGAGGTCGGCGCCTGATCTGAGCCGAGGAACTCCAAAGCGGGCTTGTTCCCGGCCAGCCGTGCCAGCAGGGCGCCGTCCATGGTCCCGTGCAGTTCAGCCGGCTTTCCCTGCAGCTTGGACCGGAACCGGACCGGTGTCCGGCGAACCAATTGCACGACTGCGCTCGCCGTGTCCACCGCGTATAGGGCGCCATCGGGTCCCAGTGTGGCGTAGCGGATGTTTTCAAGGAATGTGCGGATCCGGCGGGTATCGAGGTCGACTGCCACCACGTTGTTCTTGCGGTCGAGCACGAAGACGAGCCCCTGCTCGGCGTCAGCTCCAATGGTCCGTTCGATGGGTGGCAACCGCTCGGCTGGCTTCCACGCCGCCGAATCGAGGCCGGGAACTCGGTAGAGCCGCGCCAATCCACCTTCTTTCGGCAGGCGCAGGACGCTGACACTGGCCATCGAACGCGCCGAGGCCGGCAGGTTGCCGGTCTCGAGGTCGGCCTTGCCGCTGCATGCCGCGCAGAGCAGAAGGATGCCGAGCGCGCGTATTGTCGGGTGGAAATTCACCCGCGGAAAATAGCGGGGAGGGAGGGAAGCGGGGAAGCGGGTGTTTTCCCCGTCCCTATTAGAACGCCGGGCCCAGGCTCAAGGCCCAGAGTCCACCGACTCCTCTGCGGCCCCGGGGAAATGCATAATCCACCCGCACCACGGCAAAGCCAAACACATTCAGCCGCAGACCGGCACCGAACACCTGGAGCGGCGTCCGTACATTCACCGGATCGTCGCCCGGATCGCGGCTCCATTTCAGCGTTGAGTTGCCATCCCAGACCGCACCGATGTCGTAGAACAGCGCGCCCTCGATTGGCGGGAAGCCCTGGGGGACGAAATGCATTTGCGGGGTCAGGATGGGAAAGCGGATTTCGGCAGTGGCGACGCCCATCTGGGTTCCCACCAGCCGGTCCAGCTCGACGCAGCCGGTGCTGGAATTCTGATTGACCGTCCCGGTAGCGTTCAGACACTCGGATCGGCGATAGGAGCCCGAGGTGTTGCCCCGAATCAGATCGGTGCCTCCCCCGAAGATCCGGAACCGGTCCGCATCCCGGCCGACCCGGCCGAAGTAGAGTAGACGCGTCGCAAAGACCACGGGGCCGGCAATCTTGTCATACCGCCGGTGATCGACTGTGATCTGGGCGAAGTTCCAGTCGCCGATCGACTGCGCGTACTCCAGGCGCCAGCGGCGGCCGAAAAATGGTGCGGTATAGCCGAAGAGTGAATTGTCGAAGACCAGGGCCACTGAAGGCTGCACGTAGTTGATGCCCGGCCGGTTGTTCGTTTCCAGGGTCGGGTCTGCCACGGCAAACCCGGTGCCGGGATCGTAGGGCTCCAGGACGCTCAGAACAGCGTCGTCCACGTTGGCAAACCTCAGAGCGCCCTCGACGCGCTGGAACCGGCTGATGGGATAATATCCCTGGGCGAATACCGACCGCACTACCAGTCGCCGAATGTTGGTGACGAAGGTGTTCAGTCCCACAGCAGGCGAGTTCGTCCTCAGGGTGCTGGGCTCATAGAAGTAGTAGGGCTCCTGGGAAATTCCCGTGACCCAATTGATGCGGTGGCTCAGGTTGGCGTATGCCGCCATGACCTGCGCTTCGCTGATCCTGCCGTTGACGTAGCCCGCAAAAATGAGCTGCTTGTTGCCGAGAATGTCGCTCAGGGCAATCGCGGTGCCTCCAAAGAATCCACGCCCGAAGTTGTCCCGGGCGTAGCCGATCGAAGGTCGCGCCACGTAGTCCGGCGTGAAGTGGATCTTGTAATTCTTGAGGCTGAACTCGCTGGTGTCCGGCAGGTTGAAGCTGGCAGAGTCCATCAGGGCCGCGATGGAGACCGGCGCCGCCACCACCGTGGAATCTCCGGTGCGGACGACTTCGCTGGAGGAGCGAAAGCCCGTCGGCGAACGGTAGATCGAGCCACCCTCGCCGACCTGCGGTTTGACCTCATCCGGCACCTGCAGCGAGCGGGTGGTATCGACCGGCATGGCAGTGGTACTGGCGAGCACTCCGCTGCTGTCCGGCGTATTCTGGTAGGGCTGACGCTTCAAGCCACGCGGGTTGGCGATGGTATAAACGTCGTACTTGCCCTTTTCGAAGTACACGAAGGCCAGCCGGTCGGCCTTGGAAGCCCAGGACAGCACCGGCGAGAGCGGGGTGATGCCCTGGGCCCCGGTGTAGAAGTCGGTCAGCTGATAAACATCCCGATCGCCCATGTCGTACAGGAAAATGTTGCTGACGCCATTGCGGTCCGACACGAAGGCAATCGAGCGCCCATCGGGTGCCCACTGGGGACTCACGTTCTTGCCCCGATCCATGTGGTCGAGGACCCGGATGGAACCCATCTCGAGATCGTACAGCGCGATCCGCATGTTGCCGATGGCGAGGGTCTTGAAATCGGTTTCCATGCCCCGATCGGTGGCGAACGCGATGGTCTTTCCGTCAGGTGACCACACCGGGTGCAGGTCGGCGTACTTGTCCTGGGTTAGCCGTCGAAGGTTGCTGCCATCCCGGGATATCACGAAGAGATCGCTCAGGCCGCCATCGTAGCCGGTGAACACCAGCTGTTGACCATCTGGACTCCAGGAAGGAGTGGTGACCCCGCTGAGCTTCAGCTGGATCCTCTTCACTTCCTTGTTGCGCTTGACGTCCACAATCACGATGTCGTCCCGGCCACTACGTTTCGCCGCCAGGGCCAGGAATTTTCCGTCGGGAGACCAGTTGGCCTGGGAGTTGATGAACCGATAGGTCTCGTAGTTGCTGCTTACCCCGGACTTGAGGAGCCGGCGTTTCACCTTCCCGGTTTGCCCGTCTGCCAGGTAGAGATCGACGAAGTAGAAGTCTTTCTCGCTGAAGTACGCCACCTGTGATCCGTCCGGGGACA
>DATKJJ010000632.1:0-4291 GCA_035543695.1 Gemmatimonadales bacterium
CAGGTGGGCCTGGTAGGAGGTCGCGGAGAATCGGGCCAACGCTCCGCCCACTTTCTTCGCGGTCCGGAGCAGGATCTCGCCGGCCGGCAAGGTGTCGAACACCGGCTGCATGACCGGCTGCATCAGGTTGTACACGCCCGCTCGGGGCCGGAGGTCGTCCCACCGCTCGAGCGCGTGGTGCTGCGGCAGAATCAGGTCACAGAGGGCGCTGGTCTCATCCAGGTACATCGAGGTGGAGACCTTATAGCCGGCCTTTTGGAACCGCGAAGCGAAACGGGCCGCCTTGGGCAGGGTATAGGCCGGATTGGCGTCGTGAATCAGAGCGACCTTTACCTGGCCCGCATCCATCGTGGCCAGCAGAGGCTCAAGCGCGGCGTAGCCGTCGGAGCTGTCGATGTCAGATCCAAAGCTGACGGTCTCGCCCACGTTGCCGGCCACGTAGTTGAGCAGGTTGACCGCAGCGCACAGCTCGACTGCTCCGCTATGCTGAGTCCCAATCCCGCCGGCGACCGCCAGACTGGGACGCTGAGCGGCAAATTCCCGGGCCAGGCGCTCGATGGTGGCAGCGGGAATTCCGGTTTCCTTGGCGGCCATCTCCGGAGTAAACGCGGCCAGCGATGACCTGAGGCCCGCATTGGCGCCTCGCTCGCCCGAGACCACGTTGGCCATGGCCAGCGCCAAGGCCGTCTCCGAGCCCGGTGGAACCGGATACCATTCATCGGCGTTGAGCCCGGTCAGATCGCGCCGGGGCGCCAGATACACGAACTTCGCCACGCCTGCTCCACTGAATCCGTGGGATTGGGCAAAGCCGCGCTGGTGCTCGATGGAGCCGGGCCAGGACTCCAGGAAGTCGGCGCCGAAGGAAACGATGTGTTTGGCCTTGGCGAAGTCATACGATGCGAGCTGGTTCTGGCCGAAAACCTGGCGATTGGCCGCTCGCATGGCCTCGGCGGCAAACGGCTGATAGCGAACCACCCGGCCGCCCAGCGCGCCAATCCACTCGCCGAGAAGGTCGGAGAAGGTCCCCCGCCCCGCTCCGGAGACCGCAACGACCTGTCCGCCGGCGGCGGTAAGCTTGCCGGCGAGCCGGCCGATGGCATCGTCCCAGGTGATCTCCTGGAACTTTCCGTTGGCACCGCGGGCCATGGGTCCTTTCAGCCGCCCAGGGTTGTACAGCCCCTGGAGCGCTGCCTGACCGCGGGAGCAGAGCTTGCCCTGGTTAATCGGGTGCTCCGGATTGCCTTCCAGCTTGACCGCCCGCCCCTCACGGGTCCGCACGTGCACCCCGCACCCGGAAGGGCATTCGGTGCAACTGCTCGCGTAATAGGTGGCCACGCCCGGTACCTGGTCTTCGGACTGAACCAGATAGGGAATCAGCTTCTCGACCCGGTCGGTGGAGCATCCGGCGAGCGCCACTGCACCCGCGCCCGAAGCACCGAGTACGGTCAGGAACCGCCTACGATCTAACGCAGGAGACTCAGTCGCGAGTCGCGAGTCGCGAGTCGCGGGACTGGAGTTGTCGCCTTCTTTTTCGTGACTCATGACTCGTGACTCGCGACTAGTAGTGACATACCGAGCAGTCCCGCGACACCTTCCGCTCCGTATGGCAGGTAATGCAAAACCCCATCCGATCCACGTTGTTCACCTTGAAGACCTGGGGCATCCGCTGCACCTCGCCGTGACACGTGCCGCAGGCGTTCGGTCCCAGGGCTTTGATGTGCCGCTGGTGGGGAAAGTGGGCGTGACGGGGCAGGTAGTGAATGCGGATCCATTCGATCGGCTTCTTCTCGGTCCAGGCCTGGCGCACCTTTTTGATCTCCGCCTGATGCGAGCTGTCCCGGCCACCGATCACCAGATGGCATCCCATGCAGGTCTGGACCGAGGGGATCCCCGGCTCGGGCGAGACCGTAACGGAGTAATGGCAGTACTGGCACTGGATCTTGTACTGCCCGGCATGGATGTCGTGACGAAAGAAGATTGGCTGGCGGGGGCCTCGTAGACTCGCTGAATCGCCAGCGGCGAGAGTCGATGCGAAGGTGCTGTCGGCTTTGGATGGGGCCTGCTGGGCGTGGGGACCGGCGCCGCCGAACGCGAGGAGAGCAGCCAAGCCTCCGGCTGCAACGCCACCGACGACGAAAGCCAGCTTACGCATCATCATCTCACTGCTGAGGAAGACCTTGGCCCCGCCTTGGGCAAATGCGCGCCGAAGTATAGTGCGGCCATTTCATTGCACAACCCGAGCAACGACGTAATCCGACTGATTCAGTCGGCTTCAGCAGCCGCTCCTCCTTTTCCGCCATGGAGGCGCGGCGCCCGCCGGGGTGCGGGCCGTTCGGCCAGCCACTCCACTTTTCGCCGGGCGAGATTGAGAAACGCATCAATGGACCGCCGGTCGCTCAACTCCAGCCAGCACCACTTCACCGGGCCGGTGCGCTGTCCCTCCACCAGCGCCCGAGCGATGACCCCCGCCACCTTCGTACCCTTGGTCAGGCGACTCTCGTCGCTATCGGACAGCGTGAAGGTGACGTCCACACTGTTCTTCATCAAATGCAGCCAGCACACCTTGCGGTTTCCCAGTCCGTATTCCCAGGCCCAATGCCAGGTTGGTCCCATGAAGCGAACCTGTTCACCCACGCCGGGAAGCTTCAGGAGCGCTTCGCGGACCAGGCGAAAGCGCGCCGCCAGGGCCGGAGCGAGATCGGCGAGCGGGGCCGCAGGATCGGGCTCCGCATCTTCGGAGAGATAGAGGTTGGACTTCCAGTAAGCGCTCGAGCGACCCATCAGGATTCTCCTGAGTGTACCCGGTCCAGGAACCGCACGACTTCGATCCCCATGGCCCGGAGCAGTGAAGCTTCACGACCATCGAGCTCGGCCCGGAAGACGATCTCACGAAAGGATCGCATCACGTTGTCCGGTTGTCTCGTCTTGAAGAAGTCGATGGCCCACAAGGCGCGGGTCCAGTCGGCGAAGAGCTCCTCCAGCTGGCCCGAGGTGGCCGGCGCGGCCGGATTGCGGGGAGGCTTGATCGGCAGACTCTCGCCTCCGCGCGCGTTCCAGGTCTCGTAGGCCATGATTGCCACCGCCTGGGCGAGATTGAGCGAACGGTGCCCGGGATCCGTCGAGATGGTGACCAGCGCGTGACAGAGGTCCAGCTCGGCGTTGGTGAGGCCGCTGTCTTCCCGCCCGGCGATCATGGCGACCGGCCCGCTGGCGGCCGCGTCCACCAGAGCTGCGGCAGCTTCACTGGGCCGAAGCACCCGCCGCTTGGCAGCGCGCTCGCGTGCGGTCAACACGGCGGTAAAGACGCAATCCTGGATGGCCTGCTCCAGCGAGTCGACGATCTCAATCCGGGCAACCAGATCTGCCGTGTTGTGGGCAATGCCTTCGATGCGGTAGGGGTCGAAGACCTCCGGGTTCACCAGCCTCATGCGGTCGATCCCGAAGTTTTTGGCGATCCGCACCGCGCTGGCGATGTTCACGATGTCCTGCGGGTTGACCAGAACCAGGATCGGCGGCGAAACGCTCATTCACCCAGAAACGATACGTCGTACCGCTTGGCCTTCAGTCCAGCGAGGAAGCCCTGCTTCTCGACCGACTTCATGTACGCTTCCTTCGGTTCCACCAATTTTGCGTCGACCAGTTCCATCAGCGCATCGTTCAGCGTCACCATCCCGCCCTTCCGGTTGGTCTGCATGATTGAGGGGATCTGGAAGGTCTTCCCCTCACGAATCAGGTTGGAAACCGCCGGAATGGAGAGCAGAACTTCCCTCGCGGCCACCCGGCCCCCGCCGATCTTCTTGCAGAGGGTCTGGGCGATGACGCCCCGCAGGGATTCGGACAACATCACCCGTACCTGCGACTGCCGGTCGGGCGGAAACTGGTCGATGATGCGGTCGATGGTCGAGGAGGCGGTGGTGGTGTGGAGCGTGCCGAAGACCAGGTGCCCGGTTTCGGCGGTTTCAATCGCAATGGAGACCGTTTCCAGATCTCGCATTTCGCCAACCAGGATGATGTCGGGATCCTCTCGCAGAGCCGCCCGGAGAGCATGCTTGAAAGACCGGGTATGTACGCCCACCTGGCGCTGAGTTACCAGGCATTTCTTACTGGGATGAACAAACTCGATGGGATCCTCGATCGTGATGATGTGATCCGTGCGAGTGCGATTGATCAGATCAACCAGGCCCGCGAGCGTCGTGCTCTTGCCCGAGCCGGTTGGTCCGGTCACCACCACCAGGCCCTTGGTGAGGTAGCAAAGGTTCTGTACCTCCTGGCTCAGGCCCATCTCCTCCGC
>DATKJJ010000633.1:0-3674 GCA_035543695.1 Gemmatimonadales bacterium
GTTTGCGGAAAGAACGCCCCGCGGCAGGGAAAGCGACGGACAACGAAGCGTTGAATGTCGTGGCGGAGCCGACCAAATCGTCGCGGGGCGTGACGGGCAATCAGGTCGAGTGCCCCGGCCAAGCGGTGGAGAACGTCACGACTGTCGATGTCGGGGCGAGTGTTGGTCAGCCGCACCCCGAAGCCGCGCACCTCGTACTCCTGCGTCGGCTCCTCGCCGTCGGGTCCGTCCATCGGGTTTTCCATCGACCGCGGTCCTCCCACAGAATTCACTGTTCGTCCGGTGTTTCTTCCAGCCCACGCTCCTGGAGCAGCGGTTGGATGCTCGGGTCGCGTCCTCTAAAAGCACGGTACAGGGTCCCGAGATCCTCAGTGCTTCCGCGAGAGAGGATCATGTCTCGATAGCGCTGGCCGTTCTCCCGCGTCAGGCCGCCGTGCTCGACGAACCAGGCATAGGCGTCGTGATCCAGGACCTCGCTCCACAAATACGCATAGTATGTCGCCGAGTAGCCCCCGCCCCAGATATGTGCAAAGTACGCGGTGCGGTAGCGGGGAGGGATCTCGGGCAGGTCGACATGGTACCGCGCCAGCGCCTGGCGTTCGAAGCTCTCGACGTCCTGTTCCGGGGTACCCCTTGGTAGCGTGTGCCAGGCCAGATCCAGGAGGGCGGCTGCCAGGTATTCCGTGGTGGCGTATCCCTGGTTGAAGGTGCGGCTTCTCTTGATCCGCTCCACCAGATCCTGAGGCATCGGGGCTCCGGTCTGGTAGTGTCGGGCGTACCGGGCGAATACATCGGGCTCCAGGGCCCAATGCTCGTTGAACTGTGAGGGGAACTCCACAAAGTCGCGCGGGGTATTCAACAGGAGCGGGTACTGGACGTGGGCGAAGAGCCCGTGTAGCGCATGCCCGAACTCATGGAACATGGTGGTGACATCGTCGAAGGTCAGCAGCGCCGGCATCCCTGGCGCCGGCTTGGTGAAGTTGGCAACGTTGTAAACCACCGGCTTGGTTCCCCGCAGTCCGGAGGGATCCACAAAGGTGTCCATCCAGGCGCCACCGCCCTTGTTGTCGCGTTTGAAATAGTCGGCATAGAACAGCGCCATCGACTTGCCGTCCCGATCAAAGACCTCGAAGACGCGGACATCGGGATGGTACACCGGCAGATCCTTGCGCTCCTTGAAGGTGATTCCGTAGAGCTGGGTGGCCGCATAGAAGACTCCGTCCTGCAATACTCGGTCGAGCGAGAGATATGGCTTGAGCTGGTTCTCATCGAGATTGTACTCCGCCTGTCGCACCCGCTCCGCGTAGTACTGCCAGTCCCAGGGAGCCAGCCGGAAGCCGCCCTGCTGACCGTCGATGAGCGCCTGCATCTTTGCGGCCTCCGCCCGCGCCTTTCGGGTGGCGGGAGGAACCAATTGGCTGACCAGACCGATTGCGGCTTCCGGAGTCCTGGCCATCTGATTGTCCAGGGCGTAGCCGGCAAAGGTGGGGAAGCCCAGCAGGCTTGCCCGTTCGATGTGAAGTGCAGCCAACCGGCGTACAATCGCCCGCGTATCATTGCTATCACCGCGGTCGGCGCGATGGATGGACGCCTCGAACAGCCGCTGCCTGACGCCGCGGTCATCAAGCGACGCGAGCGCAGGTTGCTGCGTGGTGTTCTGAAGCCCGATCAGGTACTTGCCGGCGAGCCCGCGCTCCTTCGCGGCCTCCGCCGACGCAGCAACCTCGCCTTCACTGAGCCCTTTCAGCTGTGACCGATTGTCCAGAACCAAGGCCCCAGCCTTGGTAGCCGCGAGCAGCTTGTTCTGGAAACTGGTGGAGAGCCGAGCCTCCTCCTGATTGAGCTGACGAAGGCGGTCCTTGGCAGATTCGGGCAGTTGGGCTCCCGCCCGAACGAAGTCGAGATGATAGCGCTCGACCAGCGTGTTTTGCTCCGCGCTCAAATTCAACGTGGCCCGGCGCTGATAGACGCTGTGAACCCGCTGGAACAGGCGAGAGTCGAGGTACCGTGCGTCAGAGTGTGCCGCCAGTTTCGGAGCCTCCTCAGTCTGTACCCGCTGCAGCGTATCGTTGGTATTGGCCTGCACCACTGCCCCGAACACCCGGAGACACCGGTTGAGCAGGTCGCCGGTGCGCTCCAGCGCCACGATCGTATTCTCGAAAGTCGGAGGAGCCTGCTGTCGGGCTATCGAATCGAGCTCCGCCCGTTGCCGCCGCATACCTTCTTCGATGGCCGGCTGGTAGTCGGCATTCCGGATGTGATTGAATGCAGGGGCCTGGTAGGGAAGGGAACTGGGTTGGGCGAATGGATTGGCGCTGCTGAACCCTCCTGCTGAGACGGCTGCCGCGCCCGCGGTGGTCTGGTCCGACGTGGCTCGGGCGCAGCCTTGAGCGATGAGGCACAAGGTCAAGGTCAAACCGGATCGCATGGGGAGAGTCCTCGTCAGGATGGCCTGGCAGCGATTCTGGAGATCTATGGCTCAGGACGACGTTGGGGTATGGACCTCCTGACCCGCCAGCGACGCCAAAGGTTGTTCCGGGCTCGCCGCGCCAAGTCGCCCAAGCGAAGCCGGAACACCTCGACCCGGGTTGCCGGCATTGCTCGTACACCATACCTCGGCTGGTATCCTAAAGTTTCGAGAAAATCACCGGCCTCGGCCTCGAACATTTCGACCTCCCGCCGGCTCAACACCTGTTGCCATCCCGCAGCACGCGAAGGAACCGGCGCCTGCCCCACCAGGTGGTGTTGGCGCTCGTGATATCTGGTAGGCTTGGAAGCATTGGCTGACGCCATTTCCGGCTCGTAATCCAGTCCAATGAAGGAGGTAATCCGACGCAGGCTGCTCTCGGGCTCCTGCAGGATGTCTTCGTAGCGCACCCGCAGAACCCGATCGGGCCCCAGGTCCAGTTCCGCCGCCAGGCCAAGGGCACAGCGCGCCATCCAGAACTCGGCCGCGTGAAGCGCGTTGTTGGGGCCCCAATCCAGCGGAAGCAACGAAGCCGCCACGGCCCGCCCATCGCGAACCAGATGAATGAAACGGGCTGCGGGAAACAGGCGGAGCAGACCACGTACCCGCCTGAAGTTCGTGGGTGTATGATCGATCCAGACCTCGGCGGCGGGTTGTCCCAGCTTCCGGCCGTACGCCAGTGCCAGCCCAGTCCAGAGGTCCGCCAATGTTGGTCCGAGCTCGGCGGGCTGGACTGGGGCGGGATCGGAGGGAAGGTCCCAGAGTAACCGGAAGCGCTCGTGCGCTACGATCCGGCTGAGCGCCGCCCGCGCATCGATCCGACCATCGGCATCGGCGTGGGCGAGCTGATCGTCCATGAATTGGCTCTCGGGAAGGCAGAGGCAACGCGAGTGGCCGCCGAGCATAGCGCCGAGCATGGTGGTTCCGCTGCGCTCGCAGCCGCCAATGAAAAGCGGTTTCATGGTTTTCCCAGTTCTCGCAACCGCCTTTCGATGAATCGCCGCTGGGGTTCCTGGCGGGTGAGACTCAGTGCCCGCTGATACGAGTCAAGAGCGTCTGCAGTCCGACCCAGCCGGCGACAGAGCTCAGCCCGGGCAGCGTGCGCCAGCTGATAATCGCGAAGCTCACCTCGGGCGAGAATGCCGTCGATCAGCGTGAGCCCAGCTGCAGGGCCGTCGTGCATCGCCACCGCCGCAGCCCGATTGAG
>DATKJJ010000634.1:0-2322 GCA_035543695.1 Gemmatimonadales bacterium
CTGGTTCGGTTTCCGACGGGTCTACGGGAAAGCCCGGACCGGCCGCTCGATCTGGGGACAGGTGAAGGACAGACCGATATCCAGGTGGATCTGGTTACCGACCTGGGAGCGGGTGCGTTCGGAGCGCGACTCACCGGCAGCTACGTGCGGCAGCAGGCTTCGGACATTCTTGTCCGAGTAAGCAGCCCCAGTCAGCCATTCGTCGGCACCGATCGGCTCGCGATCGTTCGCCGCGACCCCGGGGATGTGATGGCGCTGGGCGTACACCCTTTCTACCGGCTGGCTCGCACCTTTGCCCTCACGGCGGGGCTGGACCATTGGAGCCACGGCACGGACGTGGTGTCCTATGCCCATCCCGAGCTGCCGGTTCCCGGAGTGGACGCAAGCCTGTACGCCGAGGATAGCAAGGCAAACGCAACGATGCTGTCGGTGGGAGTGACCTATGCCAATCCAGGTGGGCTTCGGCCGGGTGGAACTGGTCTGCCGGTAGACGCCAGCTGGACCTACGAGCGGGTGCTCCGGAGCGGTGGCGGCCGAGTGCCGGACTCGCACGCCATCCGGGCGCGACTCAACGTGTACTTCGGTCTTTGGTAGCTCGCTCGGTCCGCAGCATGGCCTGGGCATGGCGTCGCGCGGCGTCGCCCTCAGCATCGCCCAGCATCCGGGCGATTTCGTTGATCCGATCCTCTCCGTGCAATACCTGAACGTCGCTGGTGGCAATGCCTCGGCGAGCTTCCTTCGAAACCACCAGATGATTGTCGGCCCGAGCCGCAATCTGGGGAAGATGGGTGATCACTAACACCTGATGCCGTTCCGCGACGTCGGCCAGTGCCGCGCCCACCTGCACCCCTACTTCTCCGCCAATTCCTTGATCCACCTCGTCGAAAACCAGGGTCGCGATGGCATCGTGCTTCACCAGAACCACCTTGAGCGCGAGCATCAGCCGGGACAGCTCACCCCCGGAGGCTACCCGGGCGAGAGGCTTGGCCTCGAGTCCCACGTTGAGTTGAACCGTCAGCTGTACGTTCTCCTGTCCGTGAGGCCCCGCCTCCGATAAAGGCACCAGCACCGCCGCGAGCTTCCCTCCAGGAAGACCGAGCTGAGGGAGTAGGCGGTTTACTCCTCGCGCGAGACGGTCTGCGGCCGCCTGTCTTTTCGCGGTGAGGTGCCGGCACGCCTCCTCCAGCGCATGCTCGGCGGCCGTGCGCCGGGCTGCCAGGGCGCGCAGGTCGGTGTCCGCGGTGTCCAGAAGATCCAGCTCGGCGGCGGATTCCTCCCGGGTGGCCAGAACTGCTTCGAGCGAGGCTCCGTATTTCCCGGTGAGTCGAAACAGAAGGTCCCGACGTCGTTCCACGGCGGCCAGCCGGTCGGGATCTTCCTGGACCGCCGCCGCGTAGTCGGTGGCGAGCCGGCTCAACTCGGACAGATTGGCGTACGCTCCATCCAGCAGCTCTCGCCAGTCGGTCGTGGCCGGATCGACCTTCTCCAGCGCGGTGAGCGCCCGGTTGGCCAGCCCGAGTGCGCCCAGCGCATTCCCTTCGTCTCCTTCCAGGGCGTCCACCATGCGCTGCGCGTGCTCCACCAGGGCGCCGGCCTGACTCAGGCGTCGAGCCTCGAGCTGAAGCACCTCGTCCTCTCCGGGCTTGATCCTGGCGCCGTCGATCTCATCGACCACATGCCTCAGGTAATCGGCCCGGCGGCGCACCTCGTCCCGGCGGGCCGACAGCGAGAGCTCCTCATCCTTCAGGGTGGAGACCAGGGCATACGCCTCGGCCACCGCGCTGCGCTCCGGCTCACCGTGCGCGAAGGCGTCGAGAATATTCCGCTGGGCCTCGGGGTGCAGCAGAGACTGGGTTTCGTGCTGGCCGTGGAGATCCAGCAGCAGGCCGCCCAGCTCACCCAATACCGCGGCTGTAGTGGGGCTGCCATTCACCCAGGCCCGCGATCGTCCCTCGGTCGAGATCTCGCGCCGTACCACCACCCGGCCGTCTTCCACGTCCAATCCAAGATCTTCGATTCGGCGACGAGTGGCGGATTCGATCTCCTCGAACGCCCCTTCCACCACGGCCTTGGCGGCGGTGGGACGTACGTTGCCCGCAGCCGCGCGCTCGCCCAGCAGGAGCGCCAGAGCGTCCACCAGCATGGATTTGCCGGCGCCGGTTTCCCCGGTGAGCACGTTGAGACCGGGGCCCAGGTGCAGGCTTACATCGGCGATGGTAGCGAGATCTCGTACCCGAAGTTCGGTGAGCACGTCAATCCTTCAATTCTCTCCCGGACAGGTCGCCCCAATGCAGCTTTTGCCGCATCCGGCCGAAGAAACCC
>DATKJJ010000635.1:0-2745 GCA_035543695.1 Gemmatimonadales bacterium
GATCCTGCGCCGGGAGCTGCGAGTCGATGCGCTGGAAGTGGTCAACATGGCTCAGCGCGGGTTCACCCTCGCGAACGAGGCTGAGTTGCTGCGCCGCCTTGGCTGGCAGTTCTCTCCAGATCTCGTCGTCGTCCAGTTCTACATCAACGACGCGCTGCCGAGCGGTCCGAACCTCTACCGCGTGGACAGCCGCTGGCTGTTCCCGCCGCATTCGTTGCTGCCCGGCTTCGCCCGCGAGGGCGCGATTCGCTCGAGCGCGGCGCTCGCGGCCCTCGAGAGCACATACAATCGGGTCCTCGGGCGTCTCCGTTCGGATGTGTCCCGGCGCAAGTGGGAGACCCTCTACGATGACGGCACCGAGACGTGGCGCCAGCTCGAGGCGGCGCTGCACGAAATGGTGTGGGTTCTCTAAACTTTGTCGCCGAATCTCTCTAAATTCTGTCGCGTCCTGGGGCATCTGGAACCTACGTTATGGCCTTCCGCCCACGGTACTCGTGCAGGAGGCCAGAGGAGGATGCTCAGGATGTTGGACCGACATGCCGTACGGGCCCTGCGCGATGCGGGGCGTTCGAGCAAGGAGATCGCGGCGCAGTTTGGGGTCTCGCAGCGCACCGTGCAGCGGATCTTGAAGGAGCCGCCGGTGGCGAGTGCGAGCGACGCGGAGGAACGGCGCCGGCGCGGCGTGGGGCGGCCGGGCGTGCCGGAGCGGGTGCGGCTGCGGCTTGCCGCGCTGGTGACGGAAGATCCCGAGGCGCCACCGCTCGAGCTCCTGCGTCAGTTGCGTGAAGAGGGGGTGAAGCTGGGTGAGAGCACGTTCTATCGGCTCTACCGGAGAGCGTTCTCGGCGCTGCCCGCCTCGCTTATGGTGCGCTTCGAGGGGGTGGCCGGCGAGTTTGCGCAGTTCGACTTCGGCGAAGTGGACGTGCGGCTTCTGGACGGCCGCAAGAGGCGGGTCCACTTTGCCGCCTACCGGCTCAAGTACTCGCGCTGGATCCATGTCGCGGTCGTGCGGGACGAACGCATCGAGTCGCTGGTGCGGGCGCTGCTCATGGCCTTCGAGGCGAGCGGCGGGGTGCCGCTCTCGGTGGTCTTCGACCGGGCGAAGACGGTGGTGGTGGGCAGGGACGGCGAGCGGGCGATCTGGAATGCGACGCTGGCGCAGGTGGCCATCGACTATGGCTTTGCGATCGAGCTGTGCGCGGCCCGAAGCCCGGAGCAGAAGGGCTCGGTCGAGAATCTGGTCGGCTACGTCAAGCGCAGCTTCTTTCGCGCCCGCCGCTTCGCGGATCTGGAGAGCGATCTGCCGCGCCAGCTCAAGGAGTGGCTGGCGAGCGTGAACGAGGAGCGGCCGAGCCGGGCGACCGGTGAGATCCCGGCCGTGCGGCTTCGGGCCGAGCAGGAGCGCATGAAGCCGCTCGCGGTGGCGCCGGCCGACTACGGGCTGCGCTTTGCCGTGCACGTGGGTCCCACCGCGCTGGTCGACTTCCAGGGGATCCGCTACGCCATGCCGGCGCCCTCGTGCGGCCTGCCGGCGACGCTCTTTCTCTACCCGGACCGGGTGCGGATCGTGGCCGCAGGTGGGCGCTTCGAGGCGACCCATCCGCGCTTCCCCCTGTTCGGCAAGACGAGCTACCTGCCGGGCCAGCGGGCCGAGCAGCTCGCTGCGGTCGCCGGGACCAGGAAGCGCCTCTACTTCATGCGGGAGCGGCTCCTGGAGCTGGGTCCCGTGGGCGAGGGCTACCTGACCGAGCTGATCCATGCCCGGCCCCACACCTGGAAGGGCGACGTCGAGCGTCTCTTTGCCCTGCTCGAGGAAGTGGGCGAGGAGCGCTTCACCCGCTTGCTCAAACGCGCCCTCTTCTCACGGCTCTTCGGAGCCGAGTACGTCGTCGAGCTCGCTGCGCGGGCGGAGGTGGCCTCATGAGCGTTGCAGCGACGCTGGACCTCGAGGGCATGCTGCGCCGCCTGCACCTGCCCACCGTGCGCCGGCTCTACGCCGAGCTCGCCCGGCGAGCCGAGGAGGAGGGCATGAGCTACCGTGACTATCTGGCCACGCTCGTGGCCGAGGAGATCGCCCACCGGGCCCAGACCCGCATCACGAGATCGGTGAGGAAGGCCCGCTTCCCCTTTCTGCGCACGATCGAGGAATTCGACTTCACCTTCCAGACCTCCGTGCGGCTCCAGATGCTCGGCAGCCTGCTCGGTCCCGAGCTGGTGAGCGAGGGCCGCTGCGCCATCTTCAGTGGCCCGCCGGGCAGAGGGAAGACCCACCTGGCGGTGGCCGTGGCCTACCGGGCGATCCAGAACGGCTTCGAGGCGCGCTTCACCACGGCCGACGAGCTGATCGGCGAGCTATCCGCGGCCGCCGCCCAGGGACGGCTCGAGGCCGCACTCGAGCCCTACGTGCACCCGCACGTGCTCGTGATCGACGAGCTCGGCTACCAGAGCTACGCCGCCGATGCGGCGAATGTGCTCTACCGCGTGGTCAACGAGCGCTACCTGAAGAAGCGGCCCATGATCTTCACCACCAACAAACCCCTGGCGGCACTCGGGCAGCTGCTCCATGATGGGGACCTGGCCGAGGCGATCCTGGACCGGATCCTGGAGCGAGGCACCCACTTCGTGCTTCGCGGCCGCTCCTATCGCACCCGCCACCACAAGGAAGAGGAGGTACGCAGCGCCGGCGCCGGGGCGCCGTAGCCCCACACCCCCGCCCCGGAGGCGACAAAGTTTAGAGAGAAACCG
>DATKJJ010000636.1:0-4303 GCA_035543695.1 Gemmatimonadales bacterium
GCTATCCACGCCGTACTTCCTGATGCAGCCGCGAGCCGGCGACATCTACCGGTGGCCCGAGGCTCAGACCGGAGAACTGGCCGGGAGTCTGCCCTACGGAGAGCCGTTTGAATCACCGACCTTTCTGGGTACGGTCGAGGCCAATGCCGGTGAGGGAGACAGCTTGGGCGCCGTGCGCACCCAGGAAGCGGTCTTCCAATTCAACGATCAGGCACGAGGAGAGGTGCGCCGGCCGCTGTTCGTCGTGCCCAGAGTTGACGTCAAGCTGGAGCCGGCCACCGAGTTGTGGCCGCTGAGCTCGCTGGCTCCCCACCGGTTCACCGTCACCTTGACTCACGGTGCGCGGGACTCGACCAGTGGAACGGTGAGTCTCCGAGTGCCCCCGGGCTGGCCTGCCGTTCCGCCGCAGCGCTTCAGCTTCAGCACTGAGGATGAGCGCGAGACTTTCGACTTCGATGTCAAACCACCGTCCAAGATCAACTCGGGGAGAGTCGAGATCGAGGCGGTGGCCCGCGACGCCGGCGGAACGGTGTACGATGTTGGCCTCTATACCGTGGATTACCCGCACATTCGTCCGCGGGCGTACACCCGGCACGCGTCTGCCACGCTGCAGCTCGCCTCCCTGGTGCTGCCTCGACTCACCCGGGTGGGCTACGTCCGCGGCGCGGCAGACCGGGTGCCGGAAGCTCTGACTGATGTCGGAATCCCAGTAACGCTGCTCAGTGCCCAGACTCTGGAGCGAGGAAATCTCGACCGCTTCGACGCCATCGTCATTGGCCCTCGAGCCTATGAGACCGATTCAGCACTGGTGGAAAACAACCGGCGGCTGCTGAACTATGCCCGGCGCGGCGGTCTGGTCATCGTGCAGTATCAGCAGCAGCGGTTCTTCAACGGCGGCTTCGCGCCTTTCCCGATGAAGGTGGGCGGCCCGCCGCTGCCACCGCCGGGTTCGGCCGACAAGACATCGGCATCCTCCCGTTCGACCCTGCCGGTGGGCCACGACCGGGTGACGGATGAACGCGCTCCCGTCCGCCTCCTGGTCCCGGATCACCCACTGTTCCGGAAACCGAACCGCCTGAGCTCCCCCGACTGGCAAGGGTGGATCCAGGAGCGGGGACTCTACTTCGCGCGGAGTTGGGATCGGCACTACCGTCCGGTGCTGGAAACGCATGACCCCGGCGAGGCACCGCTCTCGGGTGGGCTGCTGGTCGCGACCGTGGGCAAAGGCACCTATGTGTACACCGGGCTGAGTTTCTTCCGGCAGCTTCCCGCCGGGGTGCCAGGAGCATTCCGTTTGTTCGCCAACCTGCTCGCGCTTCGTGGACGGTAGCGGTAGGAGCGGTAGTGGCGGAAGGAGTGGAATAGCACATTCTCGGCATTTTGCTTTTTCTGCTTTTACCGCGCTTACCGCTCTTACCGCCTGCTCCTCCGATCACCGCACCCCCGTCGTGCTGTACTCCCCCCACGGACGGGACCAGCTCGAGTTGCTGGAGCGCGACTTCGAGCGGCGGCGCCCCGATATTGACGTGCGCTGGCTGGATATGGGATCGCAGGAGATCCTGGACCGATTGCGCTTCGAGCGGGTGAATCCCCAGGCCGATGTCTGGTTCGGGGGACCGACTACCATCTTCGACCGGGGGATTCACGATTCTCTGCTCACTCCATATCGCCCCTCCTGGGCGGGACAAGTGAGCGGGAGTACGGTGAGCAATTTCTACTACCCGGTGTACCGGACTCCGGCAGTGATTGCGTATAACAGCCGAGCGGTCTCCCGGGAGGCAGCGCCCAAGGATTGGGACGAGGTGCTGCTCCCGCGCTGGCGTGACAAAGTCATCATCCGCGATCCTGTGGCGAGTGGAACCATGCGCGCCATCTGGGGTCTCATTCTGGTGCGAAGCGTTCGTCAAACCGGCGACACTGCATGGGGGATGGATTGGCTCCGGCGTCTCGACGCACAGACCAAGACCTACACGATCAGTCCGGCATTGTTGTACGAGAAGCTCGCCCGGCAGGAGGGTCTGATCAGCCTCTGGGATTTGCAGGACATCCTGATTAGCCAGGCCAAAGGGATGCCGCTGGGATACGTTTTCCCGCGCAGTGGTACCGTGGTAATCGACGACGCGGTGGGATTGGTGCGAGGATCCCGGCATCCCGAGGCGGCTCGCGCATTCATCGAATACGTCGGGAGTGAGGCTGCCCAGCTGCTCACCGCGCGTGAAGTGTTCCGCCTGCCGGCTCGCACCGACCTGCCGTCTGACCAGGTACCGGCGTGGGTGGCTCAGGTCGAGCGGGAAATGGTGGTGGCCGACATGGACTGGGGTCTGCTCTCCCGCAACGGGCCGGCCTGGATGAGCTACTGGGACCAGCACGTCCGCGGGACCGGAAGAGCCCAGCCTTGAGCACTCCCTTGCCCTTTCTGCGGCTGGAGGATCTGAGCAAGCGTTTCGGAGCCACCCTGGCGGTGGACCACGTATCGCTCGCCCTCGAGCGGGGTGAGATCCTGGCGCTTTTGGGACCCAGTGGCAGCGGGAAGACCACGACCTTGCGCTTGCTGGCAGGCTTCGAAGTACCCGACTCCGGGCGCGTCCTCGTGGAGCAGGATGATGTCACCGCCGTTGCTCCCGTGGCGCGCAGGTTCGGCATGGTCTTCCAGCATTATGCCCTCTTTCCTCATCTCGACGTCGGTCAGAACGTGGCCTTCGGCCTGGAGTCCCTGGGCGTAAGCGGCGAAGAGCTGAGCCAGCGGGTTTCCCGCGCCCTGACGCTGGTGGACCTGGCGGGTTTCGAGCAACGCCGGATTGGTCAACTTTCCGGCGGGCAACAACAGCGGGTCGCGCTGGCGAGAGCCCTCGCACCCGAGCCACGGGTTCTCCTGCTGGACGAGCCACTCTCCAACCTGGATCCGGCGTTGCGGGAACGAACCCGCCGGGAAATTCGGGAGCTGATCAGACGCGTCGGCATCACCTCGGTGTTCGTCACCCACGAGCAGGAGGAAGCCTTCGATCTGGGCGACCGGGTGGCCGTGCTTCGAGGAGGACGGCTCGAGCAGGTGGGCACGCCCGAGGATCTGTATGCCGCGCCCGCCACCGAGTTCGTGGCCGAGTTTGTCGGTCGGTCGAGCAGTATTCCCGTCACGGTGCTGGGCCTCGGCGATCGCGGTCTTCGGGTAGCCGTCGAGGGGGTGGAGTGGCAGCTTACCGACGGTGCATCGAGCTCCGTGCCCGCAGGCCCGGCGGTGATGGTGGTGCGTCCGGAAGCGCTGCGTCTTCTGGATCCAGCCCCGGGCACCATCAACGGGGTCATCACCCAGCGGCGGTTCACCGGATCTGCCAGCCTTTACACCGTCGCCACCGATGGAGGGGCGTCCCTGGAGGTGAGCGGCCCACCCCGAGCCGTCTCTCCGGGGCAGCGAACCGGAATTCTCCCGAGCCGGCGCGCCGGCGGCGGCATCCATCTCTTTCCGGCCCGCGGGAAGTGAAGCGCGATACCCGCGCCAGTGTCGCCGCCGGGCTCCTGCTGCTGTTTCTGGCCTGGCTGGTGTTGTATCCGCTGCTGCTGGTGCTGATCGAAGGGTTTCGCGGGCCCGACGGATGGACCTTCGATTTCGTGCGGCAGTTCTTTCGTCGACGCAACGAGGCGCAGGCGCTGTGGGGCAGCCTGTGGATCTCGGTGGCTACCGTCGTTCTCGCCGGCGGCATCGGGGTGCCGCTCGCCTTCCTGTTCTGGCGTTACGACTTTCCTGGTAGGAGGACGCTGGGAGGTCTGGTCGCGCTGCCGGCGGTATTGCCGCCACTGGTCGGCGTAATCGCTTTTCTCTTCCTCTACGGCGAAAGCGGCTTCACCTCGCTTCTGGTCCAGTGGTTGTTCGGCCTGGATGAGCCTCCCTGGCGGCTGCAGGGCGCGGCCGCGATTCTCCTGGTCCACGCCTATTCGATGTACGTCTACTTCTATCTGTTTACCCGGGCAGGTTTGTCTTCGCTCGATGCCTCAGTGTTCGAGGCGGCGGCCAGTCTCGGAGCCGGCCGGGCACGCACGTTGAGGCGGGTAGTGCTGCCGTTGCTCTACCCATCGCTCGGGGGCGGGGCGTTACTCACCTTCATGACTGCGCTGGCGTCTTTCAGCGCGCCTTACATCTTCGGCGGCGGCTTCCGGGTCATGCCCACCCAGATCGTGGCCACCCGGCTGAATGGCGACGACCAGCTGGCGATGGTCGAGACCGCATCGCTCACCCTGCTCGCCCTGCTGGCACTCTGGCTGCTTCGGGGAGCCCGCTCCCCCAACGAACAGAGCGGGGGGCGCAAAG
>DATKJJ010000637.1:0-2309 GCA_035543695.1 Gemmatimonadales bacterium
AGCCCCCCACTGCCCCGCCGCCGATGCTCGTCGAGCAGGGTGACCAGCTTGGCGTGTGCTTCCTCGGTGATCGGCTCGCCGGCCCGCACGATGCGCACGCCGGTGCGAACGGAGTACTTGATCGGATTGACGCTCCCCCGCAGCTGCGACCTGCGAGCAACGGTGACCAGGGGATCGAGCACGATGGTGGGCTGATAAAACGCCCCCACCAGACGGCGCAAGGTGCGCTGACCCACCGCGGTGGGCAGGTTGAGCCCCGCCGCCTCGGCCTGCTCCATGAGGTCGGCAAAGGTGAGAATGGAATCCCGCGGGATGATCCGTTCAGTCTCGCCCCGGCGGAGTGCGATGGTGGGGCTGACCTCGCCTCGTATCGCTCCGGCATCGGCCACGCCGCGGGAAAGCGCCTCGGCCAGGAAATGGGTGCTCAGCTCCTGGATCTGACGCCGATTGGTAGAGTCGGTAAGAAATCGGGTTTCCTCGGGACCCAAACGGACTCGAGCAGCCACCGCCTGAGCCACGGAGTCGGGTCCACCAGTCTCGGCCGCCTTGGCGAGATCGGCAAAGAACCCGCGGGCGGCAGCGAGCGAGGAATCGTAGGCCGTGGGGCTGAAACGGTAGACCGGTTGCGCCGTAAGCGCCCGGGACTCGCCTTCGCGCGCGATCTCCTCGGGTGACTTGCGTACCTCGTAGGCAAAGGGCGCCACCACCGATTGCTTGGAGATCTGGCCCACGGCCGCAACCGGAGTACCGATGCCGATGAGCGGGGGGAAGGCAAGGTAGGTGAGGAAGGCCACGGCCAAGAGCGGAGCCCAGCGCGCCAGGTGATACCGGGCGCGTTCCCGGAGCGTTGCACCGCCCAGATTGACCCAGACTCGCGCGCTGGAGCGTCGAGCCATCAGCCGCTCTGATCCTCCGCGTACGCCTTGATGATCTCGCGCACGAGCCGGTGCCGCACCACGTCGGTCTCGTGCAGGTAACAAAACGCGATCCCCTCGATACCCGGGAGCACCCGCTCGACCTGGATCAACCCGGAATCCTCCCGCTGCGGCAGATCGATTTGGGTCTTGTCGCCGGTGACCACGGTTTTGCTGTTCACGCCCAACCGGGTCAGGAACATCTTCATCTGCGCACCGGTGGCGTTCTGCGCTTCATCCAGGATGATGAACGCGTCTGCCAGGGTGCGCCCCCGCATGTATGCCAGCGGAGCGATCTCGATGGTGCGGGTCTCCAGAGCTCGCTGCACTCGGTCGTGCGGCATCATGTCTTCCAGGGCGTCATACAACGGCCGCAGATACGGGTCCACTTTGGCCTGCAGGTCGCCCGGGAGGAAGCCAAGCGACTCCCCGGCTTCCACCGCGGGACGAGCGAGAATGATTCGCTTAACCCGCTTCCGGGCCAGGGCCTCGACCGCTTTAGCCACCGCTAGGTAGGTCTTGCCGGTTCCGGCGGGTCCGATGCCGACCACGATGTCGTGGTTGCTGATGGCCTGGAGGTAGTCGCGCTGACCCTGGGTCTTGGGTACGATGGCCCGGCGGAGCCCAGGCAAAACGATCTTTCCGTCCGCCGTCTGGGCCGGGAGCTCGCCTGAGATGCCCTCGGCGGCCAGACGGGAGACATCATCCGGCGTGACCGGCTCACCCATTCGGGCCAGCTCGAGCAAACCCTGAATGACCGGTCCCGCGCGCTCCACCTGATCCGGGGTGCCGGACAGGGTCACTGCATCGCCCCTAAGAGAGACCCGCACTCCCAAGGCGCGCTGAAGCTCGAGCAGGTTGCTGTCGTTGACGCCGGCGAACAGGAGCGGATCGGCCCCTTCGGCGGACATTCTGGTCTGGATGTCGTCAGCCATATTTCCAAGGTAAGCGGTAAGCGGTGGTCGGTAAGCGGTAGCCGCCTGGCCCCGAGCACCTCTCACCGCTCACGCTTCACCTCCAGGTGCAGGGTCTTCAGGTCCGCGGGGTCAACCGGGCTCGGAGCTCCCTCGAACAGCGCTCGTTGCGCCGTCGTTTTCGGAAATGCGATCACATCGCGCAGAGAATCGGCCTGGGCCAGGAGCATGACGATGCGGTCGAGTCCAAAGGCAAAGCCGCCGTGGGGCGGCGCCCCTGCCCTGAGCCCCTCCAGCTGAAATCCGAACCGCTGCTCCGCCTGTTGCTCGGGTATGCCGAGCAGGGAGAACACGCGTCGCTGGAGCGAAGGATCCGCGATTCTGAGACTGCCGCCACCCAATTCGGTCCCGTTCAGGACCATGTCGTAAGCCAGGGCCCGGACCCGCTCCGGAGCCGACTCGAGGAACTCGACGTCCTCCG
>DATKJJ010000638.1:0-2137 GCA_035543695.1 Gemmatimonadales bacterium
AGCCCCCACTTCCTCATCCTCCGCCCTGGCTGCTTTCCAGAGTGCAAAGTCGCGGGCATCTTCCTTGGCGTATTCGTCAGTGCTGACACGCTCGCTGGCGCCGGTCTTGAGCTCGCGCATGTCGATCCGCGACAGCTTCCCGTATTGAGGAAACCGGGCAATGGAGAAATAGACCGAGCCGTCGTCTCCCTTGTACGCAATGCCCTTCTTCAGCAGCCCCTCGACCAGCGCAACCATCTGAGGGATGTAGTCGGTGGCTCGGGGGTAGGCCGACGCCTCCTGGATCCGCAGGTACTGCCGATCCTCGTGAAACGCATCGATGTAATGCCGGACATATTCCCGCAGCGGCTTTCCTGCCTGTTTGGCGCCGTTGATCGTTTTGTCGTCCACGTCGGTGATGTTCATGACGTGAAAGACGTCGTATCCGCTCGCCTCCAGCCAGCGCCGAAGCAGGTCCTCGAAGAGGAAGGTCCTGAAGTTTCCGATGTGGGCGTAGTTGTAGACCGTGGGACCACAGGTGTAGAGCGACACTCGGCCCGGCTCCAGCGGCTGGAACGGCTCGACCTGGCGGCTCAGTGTGTTGTAGAGGCGGAGCGCCATCAGCCCGCGGCTCCGCTTGCAGCCGCAGCAATTGCCTCGCCGTCGGTTCCCCCCTTGATGGTGACGTGCACCCGGCGCTGCTGGAACGGACTCTCGACCGCCTCGCGGGCAAAGCGATTGATGAGCCGGCGGCGGAACTCGCGCTCCACGCTCCACTGCGAGCCCGGCTGGGTCTTGAGCAGGGTGCGGATCACCACGGAGTTGTCCGTCATAGATTCTACGCCGAGCACCTCGGCCGCCCCATCGAGCTGCAGGCACCATTTGGCGTCAGTGCCGAACTGGGCCGTCTCGTCCCGCACCACACCGATGATCCGGTCCACGTCCTCACTGTAGGGTATGGACACGTCCACCACGGCTCGGGCCCAGTCACGGGTCTTGTTGCTGACCACGGTGAGTTGGCCGTTAGGGATGACGTGCCTGGTCCCCTCCAGGTCGCGCAGTACTACCACGCGGAGGGTCATCTTCTCGACCACGCCGTTTTTCCCCGCCGCTTCGATGACATCGCCCACGGCGAACTGGTTCTCCATCAGGATGAAGAAACCGGAGATGATGTCGCGGACCAGGCTCTGAGCGCCGAAGGAGATGGCGAGTCCCAGGATACCGGCGCCGGCCAGGACTGGGGCGATGTTGATGAAGGCGTTGAAGGTGAGCAACACCGCCACGGTGATGATGGCCACCCGGCCGATGCTCCGGAGCAGCTGGGCTACGGTACGACCCCGTTTTTCCCGGATGGTAGTGACGGAATCATCGCCGTCGTCCACCGACTTCTCGATCCGCCGAGCAGCGAGCTTGACCGCGCGAAGCGCCAACCAGGCGAGCAGCCAGATGCCGAGGACCCGGCCGCCAATCCGAATGACGAGCTCGCCGTCGATCTGAAGAGCGGCGGCGATACGGTCGAGGATGTCGTTGAACGAGGCCAGCAGATTCACCTTAACTCCCGGTGACAGCGCACGTTGACGCGCTGCGGCATGCAGCGGCTCGCCTCAACGTAGAGGCGGCGGCAGCACGGCGTCAACCGGAGCGTCAGGGATGCTGTCGATACACAACCCGGCTTTCCCTCACCGGGATTCCCTGCCGCACGCACTCCGACAGGACCTCCTCGGGAGACCGAGTGGCAGTGGGCACGCTGAACCCCGTGGGCTCCAACTGGGCGCCAGGGAAGATGTCATCCAGGAGATCTGGACCAGGCAGATGCGGGGTGGCGATAACAACCTGGAGCGCTCGCCAATGAATCAGCTCTTCGGCAGCCATTGCAACCGGGCCATTGGCGGCGCGGAGCACCACGTGGGTGCAACAGCGGAGCAGCCGGCCCAGGTCTTCACCGATGAGCACCGGGGCGCAGCGACCCTTTGCCATGATGATAAGACGGTGGGCCGCGCCGGCCCCGCGAACCCAGGCACCGACATGGGTTCTGTGGTTAATGAGGGGAATCAGCTGGAGGAGGGGAAATTCCGAAGGGAGCGGAAGAGGCGGGCCGGAAAACATGCTGCACAATGCGGCCTGAGTTCCGGCCGCCATAACCAATGCACCGCCGAGA